>NZ_JBHVST010000049.1:0-84742 GCF_042885015.1 Streptomyces sp. NPDC058086
AAGCCCTTCTTGAGGGCCAGCTCGCGCACGGCCGCGTACGAACCGGCGAAGCCGATACCCGCGATGACGAGCGCACCGGCGACGACCACACCGATCAAGATGCGGTGTGCCCGACCAAGCTGTGCTGCTGGCGTCGTGCTCCCTGCTGTCCCGCGCTGCTGGCTTTTCCCCATCAAAGACCTCGTATCTCAACGACTGTCACACGTACGCGTTGAGCAGTGCCGTGGGGCAGATCGAGCGCCGGGCCTTGCGATGGTCCGCAGTGGCTGTTCTGTTGGAGGATGATCACTGGGCCGGGGCCTGTCTGTCGTTGGTGATCAGGAGGTCGTTGATGAGTTGCTCGGTCTCGATCTCCAGTGAGCAGTCCAAGGCGCGGTTGATCTGCTGGACGCGGGTGATGGCGGTGTGGAGGCCCTGTCGGTTCCCCGCGGCGGCCTCGATTCGCATCCAGTCCCGGTAGAGCAGCTCTGCCGTGTCGTCGGCGTCGAGGCCGGTCGCGACGGCCTGTCGGGCCGCGCTGAGGTCGTGGTGCGGACCCGCGGAGGTGCGGTAGGTGGCCACGGTGTGTGCCACGTCGATGATCCGGGTGATCATCTCCTGCTGGTAGGGCTCGGCCCAGGGCAGAGGCCTGCCTCCGAACGGCCGGCCCCGCACCAGCGTGAGTGCCCTTTCCAGGTCCGGCAGGCCGGCCGGCCCCAGGGGCAGGGCGCGCTCGACGAGTTGAAGGAAGCGAGTCCAGTCGCAGCGCACGCCGGGGGAGAGCCGATAGGGATCGTCGCCGGACTTGCGGCGCGGCACGTAGGGGTGGCCGGCGGGATCGCTGCCCAGGGAACGGCGCAGGCCCTGCAGCCGAGCATTGAGGGTGCTCGCCGACCAGGGGCTGATGGGGTCCATGTCAGCGCACAGGACGTCTGCGCTGCGTCCGGGCCGGAAATACAGCAGTGCGGCGAGCTGGGCGATCCGAGGGCCGTGGCCGGTGCTGTCCACGCCCGTCACCTCGACCGGGCCCAGGACCCGGATCTCCGGCGCGTGCAGGTCGTGCGCCTCGCTCTCCTCAACCTCCTGCGCCATGCTCTCATCGCCGGAGTTCTCGCCCCCGTCCGTCTCCGGGGCCGCTGGGACGGGATCCGTCGTCGTCTCGGTGCCGGAGCCGTTGTCGGCAGGGTCTTCCTCGGCCTCGGCCGGCGCCTCGGCGGTGGGCAGCAGGTGCAGTCCGGCCGGGTCGGTGGAGGCGGCGAGCAGGGCGGGGAAGATCTCGGCGCTCATGTCCGCTGCTTCCGCTAGCGAGGGGCGCGTAGCAGTGTTACTCGTGGGTGTGGTGGGTTCCTCCGGCGCGAGACGTTGGGGCTGCTGCCTGCTGTCGGGTTCGTCCGGAACCTCCTGCCAGGGCCCCTTGGCCGGGTGGGGCGGCTGCCCGGACACCTTCAGCGCGGTGGTGATCTGCAGGTAGGCGGCATGCTCCAGACGCTGCACCGTGATCTCAGTGCCGGGGTAGTCGAGTTGCTGCGGCTCGCCGAGCGAAGCGTTGAGGATCTTAGCCTCAGGGAAGTGTGCGGCCGCCGTACTCGCCGGGGCCACCAAGGTGACAGGAACAGGCCCAGCCTTGTCGATGACGTCGGCGAACTCCCAGGCAAGGTCCGCGTCCAGAGCGGACGCGCACAGCAGCAGGTACGGCTGATACTGGGTTTCGGGCATCTGGTGCGCTTCCAGGAGCCGTTCGCTCAGGTCCCGCAGCGCGTGCGCGGCGTGGCGCATGTGTGCGATCCGCGCGGTGGGCAGCAGCTGCGGCAGGTCTTCGCCGAACCCGATGGTGACGACCTCGACGTCGCTCGCCCACGGGCTCATGCCGAGCTCCAGGGCGAGGGAGGTGCATACCTCGGTGATGTGGACCGGGTTGCCGTCCAGCAGCACGGCGGGCACCTGGGCGAGGTTGAGCAGCAGGAGGTCCCCCGCTTCGGTGCTGCCGATCGTTACCAGCGCCGGATAGGGGGCCGGCACCTCGCGGGCAGTCTCCTCGTCCAGGAGGACTGCGTCGGCGGGCAGGACCCACCAGCCACCCTGCCCGGACACGAAGGGTGCCTGCGGCTTCTGGGCGAGGTCCTCGGGCAGCACCTCCAGCGCGCGGGTGCCGATCCGCGCGGTCCGCAGCTGCGGGATTTGTGCGGCGTCGTCCTCTTGGGACAGCTGGTGGGCCAGGGTCCGCAGGGCCACGTCCAGGCGCGTTGCCCCGCCCGGTTCGGCGGCCGCCGCCAGCTGGGCCTCGGCCGTGGAGGTCTCCGGCGCGATGGCGATCTTCTCGCCGGGCCTGCGCCGTCGGCGCTGCAGCATCCTGCGCAGGGCGAGAGCGCCCGTGACGGCGGCGGCCAGCAGCGCGCCCGCGCCGAGAACAGTGCGCAGGTTCAGCGGACTGCCGGCCGTGGCCGGTGCAGGCGCCTCGGACGCCGTGGCGGCGGGGGAGGAGACAGCAGAGCCGGACGGCTCAGCCGACACCGACGGGGAGGCGGCAGAAGGGGAGGCGCTGATGCTGGGGCGGGGCGTCGCGGAAGTCGTCGTGGAGGGAGCACCCTGCTCCTGCCCGGGCTGCTCGGCCGGACGGCTGGTTGGCGTGCTGGGGGCCGACGACTCCGGCGCGGGCGTGGTGGTGTCGCTCGGCGCGGGCGTATCGCCCGTGTCGGCGCCCGGCTTCTGCTTGCCGTCCGGCTTCTGAGTGGCCGGGGGAGCCGGCTGCGGGCTGCTTTCCTCGTCGCCGTGCTCGCTGCCCTGGGACGGATCGTGCTGCTGGGGCTGGGCGCCGGGCATGGTGACCTGCTGGCCTGCGTAGACCACGTCCGGATCGGAGATCGTGGGCAGCCCGTCCGGCTGCGGCTTGCCACGGCTGGCCTCGAACAGCTCCGGCCACTGGTTGCCGTCACCGAGTTCCTCCTCTGCGATCTTCGACAGGTAGTCTCCCGAGCGCACCGTGACGACGTGCTCGCTCGCCTCGGCAGCAGCCCCGGCACCGTCAACCAGCTGCGTACGGACGCCTCCCGTCGATCCGGCGGCATCCGGCATCTCCAACTGCCAGCCCGGCTGCAGAAAACTGTTGGCCTTGAAGACCTGGCCGTCGGCCATGGCACGGCCCTCATTCAGCGCGGCGATCTCACGCCACCGCTCGCCGTCGCCCAACTGCCGCTCGGCGATGCTCCACAGGCTCTCCGCGGGCCGGGAATCTTGCACCGTGTACGTACGGGACTGCGCTGTGCTCGCAACCGTCGTCGAGGCCTGATCGGTCCCAGCGGCCTGCGGTGCCTGGGTCTGGCCGGGCAGGCGGCCCGCGGTGGTGGCCGGTGCGGCGTGGGCGTCGGAGGCCAGAGCCGAACTCGCGGGCAGCAGGACCAGGATGCTACCGATCAGGAGAGCCGCGGCGCGCTGTGAGGAGCCGAACCCCCGCGGGGCATGCCAGCTCTGGCCGCGCACCTGCGCGATCAACTCCCGTGCGGCACAGAACGTGAACTGCGCCCATCCGATCCACCCCACGGCGACGAGCAGCACCAGGAACGCCGCCCCGGTGTCCTGCCGGTCCAGCAGGTGTCTGAGGTCGTCGTGGCTGGAAGCCCAGATGACCGGGGTGACCCAGGCCAGCAGCAGCGGCAGCCCGGCGACCGTGCCGGCCAGGACCAGCAGACTGGCCGCGGCCTTGAGGATCCGGGCCAGGGTGGAACCCGCGGCGGCGGGGGACTGGGGGGTACTCATCAGCTTCCTTCGGGAGCGGTGACGCCGTGCAGGAGGGTCGCCTTGCCATGGCCGGTCACCGCGAGGCTGCCAATGCCGACCACGGGGAGGAACTTCGTGTCGTAGGAGTCGGTGACCGTGACGGTCAGCGTCTTGCCGTCGCCGGACACGCTGACCGTGCCGGTGGCGCCGGCGGTGCGCAGGTAGGCCTGGGCGGCAGCCTGTGCGTCCTGCGGGTTCACCACGATCGCCTGGCCGGTGACGGCCTGGGCCGGATCGATGGCCTGCCCGCCTGCCCGGGCGGCCTCCCCGGCGATGTAGTCGGCCCGCTCGGTGGCGCGCATTTTGCTGCCGCCGTCGACGGCGACGCCGATAATGCCGATCAGCGCGACGACACACACGGCGACGAACACCGTGACGCCTCCCCGGTCATCCAACCGTGCCCGGAGCAGACCGATCTGACGCAACATCATCTGTCACCCCGTGTCGGAAAAGCCGTAGGTTCGGCAGCAGTCGCCGTTGCAGGTCGCGCTCTGGTGCTTGCCAGGGTCTGCGCTCGCTCTTCCACCTGCTCAAGCAGGATCACGTGCTGTTCGCCGACCCCACCTGGCGGATGCGCCTGGGCTACCACCCACCCCGCGAGCCCCTGCCGGCCGACACGGCCGCCATCAAAGCCCTGCTCGATCAGTCCGACCCCGCGCGCGCCGCGGTCGCCGCTCTTGTCGCCTTCTACGGACTGTGTACGAGCCAGGTGTGCAACCTCCAACTCGTCGACGTCAGCGCCGGCTGGCTTCACCTCGACGACCGCAAGATCCCCCTGGCCCCGCCCGTCCGCGAACGTATCGCCACCTACCTGGACCACCGCACCGCTACCTGGCCCAACACCGCCAACCCGCACCTGTTCATCAACCGCCGCAGCGCCATGGAAACCCGCAACGTCGGCGTCCGCTGGATCAAGCTGCTCCTCGGCCCAGGCGTCAGCTGCCGCTCGATCCGCGAAGACCGCATCCTCGCCGAAGCCATGGCCAGCCGCGGAGATGCCAAGCGTCTGCACGACCTGTTCGGCCTGTCCATCAACGCCAGGCTCCGCTACACCAACGTCGTCGACCATCCCGGCTTCGATTCCGCGTGATACGCAGTCGCTACGCTTCAGGCCATGGGCATACTGCACGACTACTTCCGGGCACCGGACACCTCTGCCGCGATCGACTGGTCCGTCGGTCCCCACGGAGACTGGGATCAGCACTCCGGAACCGGTCTCGACGAGCACGACGTCGATTGGTTCGACGCCAAGGGCCTCGATCCGAACGTCGTGCTGGGGCAGCTCATAGCATTCGCCAAAGGAATCCCCTTCGACGCCCATGCCACCGCACCTGCACTCGCATGGCCTGACGAGAGGTTGTGGCCGCAAGGAGAGGACAGGCCAGGACAGGAGTCTCCCTGGGAGACCGGCCTGTTCCTCCAACAACTGCCCGACGAGTGGATCGCAACGCTCGCCGAGATCCATGACGAACACCTGCCGCTGCTCACACTTCAGTGGTTCGACATCCCCGAAGCCAACTTCGCCGACTTCATCGACGTCCAAGACACCATCGTCGAGTTTCGCGCCCTGGCTCGCCGGGCTCGTGATCACGGACACGGCGTGTACTGCAAGACCGTCATATAGGCCACCGACAGCACACGAACCCGGAATGCCCGCCACAGCACGGCAAGGGATGGGGAGATGACACGCTGGTTTCGCAGCTACTGGGCCGAGGAAGACACCTGGTTCTACTTCGAGGTCGACGCCGATGGCTGGGTCAACCGCCAGGTTGAACTCCAGGGGCCGCTCGAGAAGCCCATCGCCGCAGCCTCGTTGGCCGAATGGGAAGCCGCCCAACAGGCCGGAACCCTGGCAGACTACGAAGCCACGTTCGGCGCCACGGCGGAGGTTCCTGTCCACGAGTGGGACGCCCACGAGCCGCACGACCTTACCGCCGGTGAGTTTGAGACCGTCTGGCTCACAGCACGAGCAACCTGCCAGACAAGAGCCCGAGCACGCTCGACGCACGGAACGTGAACCCAAGCATCCCTGCGCGCTCACTGCTCAGCACCCACACTTCGGTTCGTACTCCACGGCACTTCAGAATTCGCGAACCCAAGAGCTCTCTGCCGGTACTGATCCACTACCGAGGTGGCCGTCGACGTAAGCGTGCGGGAACCCGGCGTGCCGGGCAGGAGCAGATCGGAGAGGTTGACCGTGCAGGTCACGGTCACCGTGACCGTCCCCACCTGACCCACCGGCACGTTGAGCCCGCCGGTGTTGATGGCGACGCTGGTGGACGCGCACTTGATGCCCTGGTCGTTCAGGGACTCGGCGGCCGCCGACTGCGCGGCGCCCTGGGCGGCAGCCGACGTGCGGTGAATGGAGGCTTCCCGGGCTGCATCCTCGGCGGCTGCGTCGATTTTCGCGCCGGAAGTGACGAGGCGTCCGCCGGCGATGGCCAGGCAGATGAACATGATCAGCGACGGCAGGACGATAGCGGCCTCGATCGCGGCGCTGCCCTCATCGCTGCGGAACCTTCGAGCCCATGGGGCCATGTATCGCACGTGGTTCACCCTCCCGGGACCGTCCAGCGCTCCACGGCCCCGGACGCGGACTGGGTGACCTGCAGGCCGGAAACGCCCGGGATCATGGACATGGCCGTTCCCGACACCTGTACCTGTACACGCTGGCCGTTGCTGCTGGCGGAAACGCTGTAGTTGCCCAGGCTGTCCCCCGCGGTGCGCTCCAGCACGCTCCGAGCTTGGGCGGCACCGTCGGCCGGACTCGACTGGTAGGCGCGGGCCGCGGTGGCCCCCTCGCGGGCGGCGGTCAGCGCGATCTGCCGTGCGTAGTACCACATGGAGGCTTGGATGACGGCGACCGTGGCGAGCAGCACGAATGGGAAGATGATCGCCATCTGGATGCTGGTGTCACCTCGGTCGTCGCGCCATCTTCGCCCCTGCCACCACTCCGTCAGCCGCTCGGGACGAATCATCACGGGTCACAGTCCGTTGAGCTTGCCGTTGTACTTGGCGATCACGACGGCGATGGTCCCGGCGATCAGTACAGCGCCGGTGACGGCGGCGACCCAGATGATGACGGTCGTCGTGCTGATGTCCCCGCGGTCCGGTCGGCGCCTGGCCTCCTCCAGGCTCTCCTGCAGACGAGTGGTCGCCCAGTGCACCGCACGGTAGGTACGGGCTGCGGTGTGATTCATGATCGGAACTCCTTGCTCCTTCAGCGGTTCAGCGAGTCGAAGTGGTCTTAAACGGTGAGCATGCGGATGACCGCGGGGAATGCCATCAGGAGCATGACCAGGACGGCGAGCAGGGCTCCCGGAGCGGTCATCTTCTCGCTGGCGCCATTCGCCTCAGCGGCCTGGTCGGCCAGCAGTTCGGCGTTGAGCGCGGCGGTGCGGGCCCGCAGCGCCTTGTAGACGGCGGCGCCGTCGGTGGCCGAACCCCGCATGATGTCGGCGACGTCGGTAAGGACGGGCAGCTCGTATTCTTCGGCGAGTTCCGTCAGCGCCTGGTAGGGCGGGATCTTCTCCATCCGGGCCCGTCGCAGCGCGCCCTGCAGATACAGGAAGGGCCAGCCGCGGCCGACCTCGGCGGCCTTCTCCAGGGCCTCCGCGGGCCCGGCGTCGGCGGCCCGCTTGAGTGCAACCAGGTCGAGGTAGGCGGACAGGGCGTGTGCGAACTCCTCACGCGCCCGTTTGGCCTGGTCCCGCACGGCGAGATCCGGGGTGATGAACAGCAGCCCCGCGATGAGGAGTCCGACGCCGGCGGGCACGTAGAACGGCAGGGAGACGCCCGCGATGATCCACGGAATCGTCGCGATCACGGGGCAGAGCAGGCCGAGAGCGGCAAGCGCGGTCTTCTTTAGCATGAACTGGCCCGGGCCCTGGCCGAGGAGCGCCAGGTTGGTGGTGGGCATCCGGACGCCGGGCAGGCGCTCGAGGCGGGCCAGCAGCCACCGGCCCCACACTTCCTCGCGGTCCAGTTCCGGTTCGGGCATGGTCAAGCTGGCCGGGCCGCTGCGCGCGAGGGCCGGCCCCAACGCGGGCTGAGGACGCAGGAGTTCCCGCACCAGCAGGGCGACGCCAGCGCCGACCGTGCCGCCGGTCAGGACGACGGGAAGCAGGTTCACGAGGTGACTCCTTCCGGCTCGCGGCCGGCGACCGGTACGTCCGGGGCCGTCGCGGGCGCGGGCAGCCGGACGGTGCTGGACGGGTCGGTGATCATGAAGCGGGGGATGCGGCGGAAGTTACCCAGCTGCCGCATCAGGGCGAGCACCCCGATGAACCCGGCGGTCAGGAAGGCGAGCACCAGCTGGCCGAGGAGTGTGGAGTAGGGCTTGGTGTAGGACGGCACGAAGAACCCGGCCACCACGACGCCCACGGTGATGACGGTCATCCACCGCACCGTGGTGCGCGGCTTCGCCCGGTCCGCCTCGATGGCGCGCTTCTTGGCGACCTCGTCGCGGACCGTGCCCGCCAGGTCCTCCAGAGCCTGAGCCAGGCCCGGGCCACGGTCGTTGACGGACAGGATGAGCGCGGCGACCACCTTGTCCGCTGTCACATCGTCCAGTTCATCGGCGAACGCGCGCAGCGCCCCCTCCGGCCGCCACCCCAGACGCAGCCGGTCGGACAGGTTGCTGATCTGCGCGGCAAGCTCGTCCGGCGCGCCCTGACGGCTGGCCATCATCGCCTGCTCCAGGCCCATCCCGAGCCGGAGCAGTCCGGCCAGCCGCTGGGTCCACTCACTCAGGGCCTCCAGCTGGCCGATGCGCTCCTGCGCGATCTGCGCGGGAGAGATCAGCCAGGGCACGCCGACGACAGCCGCACCGAGCAGCGCACCGCCCACGAAGTTCCCCGAGACCAGCCACGCCGTCACGAAGACCACGATCGCCGCGGCTGTGAGGGTCCGCCGGCGCAGCCGGACATCCTCACCCTGGTCCTTCCCGGCGCGCAGGGTCTGCCACCGGTGCCGCAGCGGGACCCGACGCGGCGCCGTCGTGCCCACGAGACCTGCAACGACGCCGATCAGCCCGCCGATGACGGCCATCCCGCTCAGCAGCGCCCACAACAGGATCATCGCGATACCCCTACCATCAGCGGCAGTGGCGCCTGCCAGGCGCCGTAGGGCTGCTGCAGCAGGGCGGAATCGAAACCGACACGGCGCAGATCATCGATGCAGCCCGGGTCCATCCGCGGCACGGCACGCAACTCTCCGAACTCGGTACCAGGCGAGAAGACCTCGTTGGTGGCGGGACGGCCGGACTCGCCGATCCCGGTCAGCTCCAGGATGTGGCTGACATACCGGTGACGGCGGCCCCCGATCCGCGTCTCATCCGTCATGTCGACGTACACAATGAAATCGAGGCCGTTGGCGGTCTGCCGGTAGGCGAGCTGCTCGGACAGGTTCTCCTGGGCGAGCGCGTAGAGCTCGGCGATCCGGTCGAAGACGATGTCGGGCCGTCGGGCGTGGATCGTGCACAGGTTGCCGCCCGAGCCGTTCGTCAACGCCTGCATCATCGCCACGACCTCGGGACCACGGACCTCGCCGACCACGATCCGCTCCAGCGACATCCGAAGCGCCGGATGCATCAGGTCCAGGAGGGTGACCTCGCCGGCGCCGCGGCCGGTGACATCCTTCTCCCCGTTGGACTCGCGCCCGACCAGGGAGACGACCTGCCGGTGGTAGCCGTTGCTGTGGGCGAAGAGCTCGTCCTCGGTCTGGATGGTGGCAAACCGGGTCTCCTGGTCGAACTCCTTGAGCATCGCCCGCAGCAGCGTAGTCTTCCCCGCCTTCTGTTTTCCCGCGATCATGATGTTCTTCTCGGCGCGCACACACGCGCCGAGGAACTCCCGCAAGACATGGTCGATCGTGCCCAGCCGGACGAGGTCGTCGAGATCGGCGTGAGAGACCCGGTGCCGGCGGATGACCGCATAGGTCATCGGGCCCAGCCCGGTGATGGCCTGCAGCCGGGAGCCGTCCTGCAGGGACAGGGCGAGGGTGGGGTTCGCTGTGGAGATGGTGCGCTCGCTGTGCCCGGACCCCCGGGCCAACTCCCGCAGCAACTCCAGCAGTTCTTCCTCCGAGTCCGCGATCGGGCCGACCAGCCGGCGCTGGCCGTCGCCGTAGTCGAGCCACACTTCGTTCGGCCCCTGGATGATGATGTCCTCGACCCGATCATCGTCCAGATACGGCTGGAGCCGCCCGGCACGGAACAGCAGGTCATAGACGGCTCGCCGCAGTGCTTCGTCTTCCTGCGGCGCCATCGCCTGGGCATCCGACCACAGCGCGACTGCCTCGTTGATCCAGTCCAGGCAGCGCTGCTCTTCGCTGGCCCGGTCCATATCCGGCGAGGTCTTCAGCAGTTCCTCGCGCTGCTTGGCGACCTGGGCCGCGATGTGCCGGGCGACCCGGTAATCGACGGTGACCTGAGGCGCCGCGGCACCGAGCGCATGCGTACTCGAGGCAGCACCGGCGGGTGTCCAGTTCGCCTGGTGCGGCGCCCGTGGGGGGCGGCCGGGCGGCGGAGCCACGATGGGATCGGTGTGCAGAGGCCTACCGCGCACGGGTCACCTCCCCGCCCGCGGCGAACGCGCTGCGCGGATCGAGGCGGGCCCGCCGTACAGCGGCGCGCTGTACAAGCAGGGCGCTGGACGTCCGGGCGGCCTTCATCAGGGGCGACTTGGTGAAGTGACGCGTCTGCTCGGCGCCGTCAGACAGCACACGTGCGTCCTTCGGCGCGTACGGCAGGGTTGCTACCACCGGTACCTGCAGCACCCGCTGAACCTCGCCCGAGGGGTAGGGACCTTCGTCGATCACCAGCAGGCCGACGTCGCCGACCCGCTCCTCCAGCTGGCTCACCCGGGCCTGCGCTGCCTGCAGGCAGCGCAGGGTGTTGCGGACCACTACGAGCACGGCGTCGGCCTGCTCGGCCAGGACGCCCGGCGGGCCGAAGGCGCCTCTGCGGCCGAGGTCGATCAGGACGTCGTGGCCGTGCTCGGCCTCGATACCGTGGAAGGTCACCCCCAGGGCCTTCCACACTGACCCCAGACTCGCAGCCTGCGCGGGATCGGTAATACCCGGCAACAGCAACCGGTCGCGCGGCGACTCCTGTTTGCCGTCCTCGCCGCTCAGGTCGATCAGCTGGCGCCAGAATGCGTCCCCGAACTCGCCCTTACGGGCAGCGACCGAGAGGTTGCGCAACCCGTACCGATCGCCGAGCGTGCCCTGCAGCAGGCCGTGCAGCACGGCCCCGCCGTCTGGGTCGCACTCGGCCAGAACCATCTTCCTGCCCACCTCCAGCGGCCACGACAGCAGCATGGCGAGGGCGCTGGTGGTCACGCCGGGAGCTCCGCTGCAGCCGGCCAGAGCGATGACACTCATCAGTTGCCGTCCTGCGCATCGAGGACGAGCCGCAGAGTGCTGGAGGAGACCCAGGAGGCGACGGTAGGGCCGTCGTTGGCGGAGGTGGCGACGTCGACAACCACAACTCCGGTACCGGGGGCGGCACTGGAGGCCTTTACGACCCGTCCCGCGATGGTCTGCGGCGGGGTGTCGGACGTCTTGCCCGTGTCCGTGGCGCCCTGCGCGGGGACGTGCACCAGCTCCACCTTTTGGCCCGGCACCAGCGCGGTGGCCGGGACCTGCTCGGGCTTGAGCCCGATCGGCACCAGTTGCTCGCCAGCCTTCACCAGGGAGTCCTTCGTGACCTGCGAACGGGTCAGCAGCGAGCCGGGCTTGAGTTCGACGGCAGCCCGCTTACCCACGACCGAATCCAATTCGTTGGCCTGAACTGCCTTTACCGCTGGATCAAGGGAAATGGAGGCCTTTCCCAGGTCCTGTTCCGTGAGCACCTGCCCGACCTGGACGTCGCGCACTACCGTTACCACCTGCGTGCGGTGGCCGACCTGCAAAAGGAGCACTGCGACACCGGCGCCACCGGCGGCGATCAGCGCCAGCGACAGGGCGATCACGCCTGGCCGGCGGCGACGTGCCGAGACCCGCGGCGGCGCCACGGGACCGGCTCCCTGCTGCTGTGGGGGCACACCGTTGGCGGCGACCGAGTGCGTGCGTTCTTTGGTCTTGCTCAACGCTCTGTCCTTTCGGCGGCTTTA
Organism: Streptomyces sp. NPDC058086; assembly: GCF_042885015.1. Classification (NCBI taxonomy): domain Bacteria; kingdom Bacillati; phylum Actinomycetota; class Actinomycetes; order Kitasatosporales; family Streptomycetaceae; genus Streptomyces; species Streptomyces sp. NPDC058086. Next base: position 11,868 of record NZ_JBHVST010000049.1, read on the forward strand.
CCTGACGACCTGAAGTTCACCGATCGGCACCTGCATCTGGGATTGCCGGGTCTCGGCGAGCTGACCGGTCTCCCTGCCGCCCCCGGCGACCTGCCAGTCGATCGTCCACGTCGATGTCGCAGTCACCCCGTACTTGCCGCCGTGCGCACCTGCCGAGGTCGTGGTGTAGACGTGCCCGCACGTGGGCGACTCCGACATCCCATCTGAGGCCTTGTAAGCGGTCCCGGCGCCGGTGCAGGTCACCGCCGCGCCATCGCCCGTCCGCCACACGATCTTCGACACCTTCGCGGTCGCTGTGACAGTCACGCCGTCGGCCGTCGCCGAGGCCGTGTTGGGCCCGAACGTCGTGGCGCTCTGGTTGACCCACATCCACATGGGCACGCCCACGGCGTACTTTCCGGCCGCCCTCGGGCTGGCGATGTCGGGGCCCATCAGCTGCATCTTGTCGACGGCCTGCTGGGCAAGCACCGCTGGATCCACTGCTGGGACGTTCGCGCCAGGAGCCGCGGCGAAGAAGGTGGTCAATCCGGTGCCGCAGGTCCGTTCGTAGACGATCTTTCCTTCGCCCCCATAGAAGAGACTGCCGGGAGGCGGCTGCGGATCCGCCTTGCGTACCGTGCACTCGGGCTTCTTGCCCCCACTGGAGGTTTGCTTTCCCTCCCCGGAGCCCCGGTCACTGCCGCCGTTGCTCCCGTTGGTTCCGACGCCCACGCAGAACGACATCAGGTCGCAGTTGCCCTTGCTGATGTCCGGGCCGTCGCCTGCGTGGGCGGAGGCGACGCCTGCGACAACTAACGCGGAAGCCAACGCTAAGGAGACGGCGTGACGGCTCAGCATGTCCGCTCCTCCGGAGTGACTTTGACGATCACCCAGTGGCCGTACCACTTCTCCGCGACCACCTTGGTGACGTACTTCGTCAACCGGCCCTCGGGTAGCGTGACTTCCTCACCGCTGGCCTGCTTGACGAGCTTCCACTGCGAGACATCCGTGCAATCGGTCAGCGAGCCCTGAGGCACCTGGCGCTTCGTGTCGACAGAGGTGACCTTGGGGGCCAGCACCGGCTTGCCGGTGGCAACGAGCCCCTTGGTCTTGAGCGCGTTGACTTCAGTCTCCGCCGCGGAATAGGCCTCGGCGACGGCGTACTTCTTCAAGTTTGTGCCCTTGACGCTGGCCTTCGCGTACGCCGCGACCTTCTCGTCCCAGTACTTGCGGTAGGCGGTCTCGATCGGGGCCCCGGGATCTACGCTGGGCGACACCGTGGTCTCGGCTGGCGTCGACGGCGCAGAAGCTGACGGGGAAGACGTCCCCTTGGCCTTGCTATCCGTGCTGCCGTTGTCGCTGCACGCGGTCAGGGCGACGGTGCAACAGCCGATGAGCGAAATGAGCGCTGCGCTGTTTCGTGCGCGAACGGCAGAAGTCCTCAATTGAAGTCGAGCTCGTGTCACGCTGTCTCCCCGTGTGACGTCACCGCAGTCGCTGGCGGCCTCTATGTGGCAGCCCCAGGTCCGCGATCTGGTGCGTTTGCGTAGCGAGAAGGCTACGCATATGCCAGATGGTTTCTGTCTTAATTTGCCAACAACACAGGTAACTTGGCTCAATTTCAGTCACATCTTGTCTTTGCAATCGACAATCATCCTTGTCGGCGTCCTCCCAGCCCACCCTTTGGTGCTGGTGCTGGTACGCGTCAGCCATGCATGTGGCGCCTCAAACGGCCCTGATCCTGCAATTTGGAACATCACAGCTCGGTCCACGGCCGTGGCTTCCCGCCTGCGAGCGGTACCCACCGCGGCGCGGTCGGGCCGTGGGTTTCGAGGTCGTCGAGGACGGCGGCACCGAGGGGCACTTCGCGAGCCAGGGCGGCGACGAGTGGATGCTGTTCGGTCATGGCTTGCAAGTCGCTGATCCGGTTGGCCAGTACGTGCGGTGTGGCGCCGGTCAGGATGAACAGCACGCGCGGGAAGACCGGATACCAGCGCAGCCAGGCCGCCCCTGCCCCGGCCTGCTGGCGTCGGGAGCGTGCGCGGCCGATGGGCTGCGGTTCGTACGACCACAGCCGTGCGTACTCGATCAGCTTTGCGGCGAGGCGTTCGCTGCCCATGGTGGCGCGGTCGACTTCGATGAACGCCCTTAGTTTCGTGCGCTGTTCACTACCGGCGAGGGTGTAGTGCATGACCGCGTCGGCGATGACTTTCTCGCCGTCGCTGAGCGGGTGGGAGACCTCGGGTGTCCAGTCCAGGTGGCCGTGCTCGTCACCGCGGCGGCGGGCATCGGCGACGAAGGCCAGGTGGGAGCGGACCACGGTGAGGGTGTGCGGGGTGCGCAGGGAGGCGGCTGTCGCCGAGCTGATGGGGTAGGGGGGACGGCCGCGCAGCGCCGGCCAGTCCCGGGTGAGGCGGGCGCCGCCGGAGGTCAGGAACCAGGCGCGGGACCGGTTGGACTGCGGCAGCACCGTGTAGTCGAGCAGGCCTTTGCGGCGCAGCTTGTTGAGCGGGTTGGAGAGGGTCTGCCGGGTCGCGTGGGGCCGCAGCAGGGTGTGGAGCTGGCTGGTGGTGGCCATGCGGTGCTGGGCGAGCGCGGCCATGAGCTGGTGCGGCAGCGGCTCGACGGGACTGGGCGCGAGCCCGGACGGCTCGGACCGGGCGGAGAGCGGGGCGATGGTCATCGGTATCCCTTCGGCTTGTTCAGGCGCAATGGAGCGCTGGCGGGGGTGTGCTGGGCGAGGAAGGCGGCCACGCGGCCGAGTTGGCCGGCCGCGCGGGCGGTGAGCTGATGGAGGGGAAGGGCGCTGGCGGTGGCTTGGGCGGCGTGTTCAAGGGCGGCGACTTTGCCGGGGCGGGCCTGGTCGGCGAACACCTCGTCGAGATGGGGTCCGGTGAGGCGCAGCGGTCCGACGCGGCGGCCGCGGACGGTCAGTGACACGTAGTGTTCGAAGCGGTCCAGGACGGCGACCTGGGCGGGGGTGGGGCTGTCGCCCCACTCGGCGGTGATGGGTGTGATGGCCGATGTGGAGCCGGCCGTGCTGGCCAGCGTGGAGGCGTTCTGGGTCAGCGACAGCCGCACCGGGGCCGGGAGGCGGGCGAGGAGCTGGGTCATGCCGTGGACGGTGGCCTTGTACTTGCGGAAGTCCTCGAACATCGACGCGATGGTTTCCGGGGCTGCGCCGGTCAGGGTGATCAGCTCGTCGAAGTACAGCCGGAAGGGCACCCGGTCCTCTTCGGGGGTGTCACGGCGCGAGCGCACCGCGCGCAATAGGTCCCGGGCGAGCAGGGCGGTCAGCAGCCGGTCGGTGGGCCCGTTCCCGGCCGGGCACACCCACACGATCATCCGGTGGTCCATCGCGGCGCGGGCGTTGTAGACGCCGGCACCCTGGCCGAGGAAGGCCCGGGTGACGGGGTTGGCAGCCAGTCGGGCGAGGGGGTTGAGGACGACGGCGAAGGCGTCGGCGGGCAGGGCCGGGAACACGGTCTTCCACCAGGAGCGGGTCTCTTCGTCGAGCCGGTCGGCGGTGGCGGCGAGGGCCGCAGCGCGGAAGTCGGGGTCGGTGAGCAGGGCCCGCGTGTGAAAGACCGTGGCCTGGTCCTCGGGGCGGCCTGCCTGGCAGGCCGCCTGGTTGACGGCGACGAGCACGGACAGCGCGGCTGTAAGGATGGTGATCGCGCGGGGGGCGTTCGCGTCGTCCCATCCCAGGGCGGCGGCGAAGGCATCGGTGAGGGCCTCGACGACCTCGTGCGGGGCCGGCCCGTGCTGCATCCCCAGCGGATTCCACGAACTGACCTGGGGCGCTGGGCCGTTGGCGTTGAGATCGATCAGCGCGATCCGGTCCATGAGGTGGTCGTGGGCGAGGAACGGCGCGGCGCGCGGCCAGGAGTCGCGGTGCGGATCGAGGAACATCAGCCCGCCACCGGCATGGGCCCAGCCGATGGCCTGGGCGAGGGCGCGTTCGGTTTTGCCGCCGCCCGCTTTGCCCACGGCGCACTCGAACAGGGTCTCGGCCGCGTAGGTGGCCACCATGCGACGGCGTCCGTCCGGGCCCCGGTAGAGGCCCTGCAGCAGCAACTCGGGGTCACCGAAGGTGAATGACGGCAGGTCACCGGCGAGCAGCGGCACCCGGCAGTGCACGGTCGGCGGCTTGAGCAGACCGGTGAGCTCCTCCAGCCGGACCCAGTTGGCCCGCGGCGGTTGGCAGTACCCATGCCTCCAGCGCCGCTCGAAAGCACGGCGGCTGGGCCAGTGATCGGCGCCCAGCCGCCACGGACCCACCCGCAGCCCGCGCATCGCCCACCGGGAGCGCCCGCCGAACACGTCCAGAGCGGCCTGGAGTTGCGCGAGCCGGGCCTGAGCGCGGCCTTCCACCCTGGACGCGCACATGATCAGCAGCTGCACCCGCACCAGGTGGTCGTCCTCGGCGAGCTTGCCCAGCGCCTCGGCCCGGTCCACCCGGCGCGGCACCGGCGGCATGACCAGCCGCCGCCCGGCGGCCCCGCCCTGCCTGCCGCTGATGAGCTGCTGCAGATGCCAGCCGAGCGAATCCTCGAACCCCGCTGCGTCGCGCCGCACCCAGCGGGCAGCACGCGCGGTCTCGCGACGCTCCGCGCGCCGCGCGGCCTGCATCAGCTGCAGACGGCGCGCCCGCAACGCCCACTTCGGCGCCCGCTGAATGTCCAGGCGGACTTCGGCGAGGTCACCGAGATCGGCCCGCAGATCGGACACCGCGTCCACGAGGGGCTGCAGCGGGTCCGGATCCAGCGGCACCTCACGCAGCGGAGCGGTGGGCCTGCCCCGCAGGATGAACTCCGCCCGCACGGTGTGCTCGCGCGGCTCGTCGGCGATCGGCCGGGCCCGGCTGACGGTGACGTCCGGGCCGAACGGCGTGATGGACAGCAGACGCTGCGCACCGGCAGGGCCTTCGATCCGGTAGCGGAGCGGGCTGGAGCCGTCGGCGCGCAGCCTGATCTGCACCGCCTTCGACCTTCGCGGCGCCCACCAGGGCAGGCTGGTGGAGGCGCGGGCCAGCTGCAACCCGCGGCGGAAGATCTCTTCCAGGCCCGGGTCGAAGTGCCGGGACGCTGCGAGTTCGAGCGCCATCCGCTCGGCCGACGCCTTCAGCGCCAGCCGCCGTACGACGATCCCACCCAAACCCCAGACCGCGGCGAGGGCCAGCACGAACAGATACCAGTGGCCGGTGAGCCATCCGGCGCCGTGGGCAAGCGTGGTGAGCAGGCCGGGCACCTGTCCGGACACTGTCGCACCGGCGTTCAGGTGCGGGGCAGCGGAGTCCACGTGGGCGATCCCTTCCTTGTGGTGTGGGTGAAGTGCCAGTCGGTGATGCGGCCGTCGGTGTAGGTGCCGCCGCGGTCGGCCCCGGCCCACACCAGGTGCACCACGGCCCGGCCGCCTCCGCCGCCTTGGCGGGCGATCGCGGCCTGGATGCGGAACCGGGCGAACGCCGGTGCCAGCGCCCGGCCTTCGGCGGTGAAGACCGTGGGCCACCTCCCGCGGCCGGCGCCGGTGGCGTCCGCCCGCAGCAGGGACCGGCCCATCGCCAGCAGCTGCCGCGCGTCACCCGGCGGGAGGTCCGCGGGCCAGGCAGCGTCCAGTGCCTCCTGAATAGCGCGGTCGCCTGCCACGCCTTCGCCGTGCGGCGGCAGCACAGACACGGCAGCGCCCTGGGTGGGATTGCTTGCTGCGTGGGTCGGTGCGGGCATGTCGTTCGCCGCAGAGCCTTTGGCGGGGGAGGCCGCCGGAGAGCGGGGCACCGGGGCTGAGGAGCCCGGCGCCTTCGGCGAGTCCGACGGCTCCCTGGCCTGGGGGATGGCCAGCAGGCCCAGCCCGCACACGGCCAGCAGCACGGTGGCGATGACCAGCATGCGCGGGGAGCGCGGCATGGAAGTGGTCACAGCAATCGGGCCCCTCCCGCGTAGCCGGACATCGCATCGACCGCGTCCAGACGGACCAGGGTGCCCGGGCGGGCGGCGTTGACCATCCGGCCGCTGCCGACGTAGATCCCGACGTGGTAGATCGTGGAATCCCGGCCCGGGGCGTAGGCGTAGAAGACGAGGTCACCGGGCTTGAGGACGCTTTTGCCGAGGCCGGCAGGAATCCGTCGGCCTACGGAGGCCTGGGCGGCCGCGGTGCGCGGGAGGCTGATGCCGGCCTTGGCGTACGCGTACAAGGTCAGCCCCGAGCAGTCGAAGCCCTTGATGTCCGAGCCGCTCTTCCCGCTCGGCGAGCAGCAGATCCCGTACGACTTCCCGCTCGCGTTGCCGCCGCCCCACGAGTACGGGACACCCCGCTGGGAGAGCGCTACCTCGAGGACGGTGCGGACCCTCCCGGACACGTTCTTCAGGTCCGGGCTCTTGGCGGCCGCGGTGTACTGGTCGATCCAGCCCAGCACATTCGCGAGGTATTCGGTGGAGTGGTTGTACTGCAGGATCGCCGACTCGAGCTGGGGCCGCTTTGCCAGGTTGCGGCCGTTTCCGCACAGGTAGACGGCGGCGCCGAGGGCAGCGTCGTCGGCGTTGTGCGGGTCGGCGGTCTTGTCACCGTTCGCGTCCTTGCCAATTGACGTCCAGGTGGAGGGGAGGAACTGGAAGGGGCCGACCGCGCGTTCACCGCTGGCGGTGCCGTCCCACCGGCCGTTGTCGGTGTCCGGGAAGGCAGTGGTGTTGCCGCCCGCTCCGGAGCCGTTGAGCAGCACGCCGTAGATGCGCGGGCGGATGTCGCCGTTGCCGGCAATGGTGCGGCCGATGGCGTGGTTGGACTCGACCTTGGCTATCCCGGCAAGGATGGGCCAGCGCATGCCGCGGCACCGGGGCACATACTGGCCGACGAGCTGGACGGTCTTCTTGTAGGCGGTGAGCATGCGCGGCGGGATGTCGGCGGCCGTGCCGCCCTCGGCGATCCCGCCGTCGTCTCTCGCGGCGCTCTGCAGCGCGACGACCGCGCTGATCGCTCCGGATATGGGCGCGGCGCAGCACACCGCGGTGAACAGCAGCATCACGGTCAGGCAGCCCCACTTGGCCTTCCGGCTGCGGCGGCGGGTCACGGGCCGTCACCGTCCTCGGGCTCTGCCGGGGCCAGCCAGTCGACCTCGGCCCCCATGCGCCGCGCCTCCCTATAGGCTCGCGCCATCTGCGCCTGCTCCTGCTGCTGGCGGAGCCTTTCGGCATCGGGCGCGGTACGCCGCAGCAGCTCCTGGAACCGGGCCTCTGCCTCGCTGCGCGTGGTGTCGCTGATTCTCCCCGGAGCGGTGGGCCGCGGGGCCAGGGAACTTGGCGCGCTGGGCGGCGCGGAGGCCTGGCCCGTACCGCCTGTGGGTCCACCGGACCGGGGCAGCCTGGGAGATGAGGACGGCCTTGGGGGTGACGAAGGGCCGGGGGGCGATGAAGGGCCGGGTGGGAATGGTGGCCTGGGTGGCGGCGGTTGGGTACGGACGGCAGGGGTGTTGTTGCGGCGGATCAGCCGTCCGGTGTCTCCCCAGGCGTGAAGGTCCTGGCGGACGGTGTTGCCCCATACCTGCACTTGCTGGCGGGCGTCTTGGGAGTAGCGCGAGCCGCCGGTCCGCGTAGCGCGGACGGTGGCGGGCAGGCCGACTGTCGCTCCGTAGGCGGCGCGGCCGCCGCGGTGCAGGATGCGGTAGCCGCGGAAGCGGACGAGCCGGTTGTGCGCGCGGGTGGACAGCAGGGTGCGGTCGGTGTTCTGGTCGTGCAGCACTTGCCCGGAGTTGCGGTCGACGACCTGGCCGTCCTCGTTGCGGTACCGGTCGGGCGGGCCGCCGGGCCTGAGCGGCCGGCCGCTGCCTGAACCGCCCGGTCCGCCCCCGCCCGGTCCGCCTCGGGACGCGCCGCCAGGGTGCGGGTCGCCGTCGGCGGTGGGCTTGCGCCACTTGAGGAGCTTGTCTCGGTCGGGCCGCCTGCCGATGAGCAGCCAGTGCGCGCCCTTCGCGCCGAGCCGTGCTCCGAGGCCGCCGACGGCCGCAGCGGCAGTCAGCGGTGCGAGACCGCGTCCGGCTTCGGCCGTGGCGTCGGCCAGCAGCCCCCCAGCGTCGACGGGCATGCCAGCTCCGTCGACCAGAGAGGCGAGGGCGCCCATGAGGCGCTGGCGGGTGCCGAGCATCCCGAACCGGCCACCACCTCCAGTGAAGGCGCGCAGCCCGCCGCCGTAGCCGCCCATCGCTGCGGGGGAGTTCATGGCGAGGGCGGCGCCGAGTTCGGAGGTGTCGCCGGGCAGGTGGGTGCCGCCGACCTTGGCGTAGCGCATCCGCATGGCCATGCGCCGGCCGAAGGAAGTGATGCCGGTCAGCAGCCTGCGGTGCCCGGCCGCCCCGGCGATGGCCAGCACGTCGATCAGCAGGATCCGCTCGACCACCAGGTCGGGGCCGTTGGTGATGGTGGCGTCGACGGCGATGCCGAAGAACGGCACGAACGCACAGATCCCGACCAGCGCGAGGATCGCGATGCCCCACAGGGACAGCCACTTCCACACCGACTGGCGGGCAGGCCCGGGCAGCATCCCGGCGACGAAGGCGACCCCACCCGCCGCTGCGGCGGCGGCGCAGATGCCCTGAGTGCCGAGCAGGACGATCGCGCTCGACAGGAGCATGCCGCAGATGAACAGGGCGGCGATCAGCAGCAGCCCGGCGCCACAGACGCGCCACCAGGTGGGCTTCTCGGCATAGGCGGCACACGCCTTGCCGACCGGGCCGGCCCGCTTCATGTCGGCCAGGAAGGAAGAGAATTCCCGGTCGTCGTCGGTGACGATGGCATTGGAGGCGTCCAGCAGTTCGCCCCCGGGAGTCAGGGCCGGAAGAGTGCCGCTTCCGCTGGGGACATCGCTGGTGGAGCGCTCGCAGTACTTCTTCGCCTCACCCTTGATCCGCCGGCAGGCATCGTTCCTGGCGCCCTTGCCCTTGTTCTGCGCGCTGGCTTTGTACCCGCCGGTGATCCACTTCAGGTGGACCGCATACGCCGTCCGGTCGGCCGCCTTGGCGGGGTCGAGGATGCGCCCGTACTCCAGCAGCATGTAGGGCTTGACGATCAAGGCGTTGGTGATCGAGTCCTGGATCGGGCGGGCCACCTCCGCCGCGGAGACGGGGTCTTCCCCCTCCTGCTGAAGGCATTTGAGCTCCTGGTTGCCGGCCATGCCGTCGCACGGGCCGCGGCTGGCGAGCTTGCCGCCCCAGTCGTAGGAGTTGACGGTCTGCTGGGCCACCTCGGCGGCCACCTGCTGGGCCTGGCCCAACGGGCCGTCCTGGGTGAGCAGGTAGTCGGGGCGGACGAAGGCGGACGCGGCGAGCGCCGCGATGAGCAGGGTCAGGAAGATCTCGCCCAGACCGCGGCCGACCCGGCCGCGCACAATCATGAAACCGGCGAACACGAACGCCCAGGCCAGCAGCAGCCCCTTCAGCCCGAGCGTGTCGACGACCACGTGGGTGTAGGAGTCGGCGACCTTCTGCGCCGGCTGGATGAGGATCTTCAGCAGCGGGAAGCGGAAGGCCAGCTCGATCGCCCATCCCGCGAGCCCCACCAGCAGCCGGATCAGCGTGAACAGGCCGGACAGGGCGAACGCGAGCGCCTGGGACCTGAACGCGACGATGGACCCGCCTTCGGCGTTCAGCTCGTACCCGTTGATCGGCACCCCCTCGGATGAGGTGATGTTCAGCGGCGAGAGCAGATCACCGGTCTCACTGCTGCTGCTCGCCGCATACACGACCTGGCTGTTGACCATGACGAACACGCCGGTGAGCAGCAGGACAAAGCCGGCTGAGCGGAGGGTGCCGCGGTCTGGACGCCACATGTGTCAGCGCCGCCCTTGCCCAGCGGCACTCCGGCGCCGCCACACAACGAGGGCGGCCAGACCCGCGCAGGCCGTTCCCAGCCGCCACGCCGCACCGGCGACACTGCGGTGTCCGGCGGAGGCGGAGTTCTTGGTGCCGCGCTGGCAGTACTCCTTGGCGGGCCCCACGATCCGGTCGCACGGGTTCTGGTGCGCGAAGTGGGCGTCGGTGGCGAAGGCCTGCCCGGTGTGCGGCCACCACGGCTCCGGCATGTTCGTCCCGAGGGCCAGGATGAGCACGCCGGCGGCGACGGCGATCGCCATGAGGATGCTGGCGGCGGTGACGTGCCGGGAGCGGTCCCAGGAAGAGGTGGTCATGAGATGTGCTCCTTCGGGCGCGCATCCACGGCCTCACCGGCTATAGGTACCGAGTGCGGGGCAGCGCTCGTGCGGCGTCCGGGTGTGGTGGTGATGGAGGAGGAGATCCGCGCGATGCGGGGGATGACGACCTTGATGCGGCCGGTGTTCTGCCGCGGGCACGCGATGAGGAACTCGCCTTCGCGGCCGCGTTGTCCGACGGGGGACAGGCCGGTGGTCACCAGCCGCAGCAGCTCGGGGTCGTTCGGGTCGAGACCGAGGAACTCCAGTCCGCGGCGGGCGCGTTCGCGGTCCGCGGTGCGGGCGAGCGCGCGGTAGGCCATCAGGCCGCGGTCAGGGCCGAGTTCGGCGGCGTCGTGCGACCCGGCGAGGAGCCCGGCGCCGTGCTTGCGGCCGTCGTGGAGGATCTCGTGGACCAGGGCGGTGCCCTCGGCGGACGAGGTCAGCCAGTACAGCTCGTCCAGCACCACGGCGGTGAACCGCTCGGGGTCCTCGAACGCGGTCTGCCGGGCGATGGCCGCGATCAGGTAGAGGACCGCGCGGCCGATCAGGGCTTCCAGCGGCTGCTGGTGCAGGACCTCGGGCTTGTCGAAGGCGGCCTTCGGCGGCAGCTTCAGACCGGTGGTCGTGATCACGATCATGTCGGAGGCGCTGGAGGCGTCCAGCCGCACGGGCGGCAGCGTGGGGTCGAACACCATCGCGGCAAGAGGGTTGCCGGCCACGACGCGGATGAGGCCGGCGAGGGTGGCGGCCGCGTCCTGCCGCTTGCCCGCCTCCGCCCCGGCCATCTCGTCGAGGACCTGAAGGACACGGTGCATGGAGGGGGCGTCACCGGCGGCGGCCCGCTCGACGGCATGGTGCAGGACCTCCCCGTTGGTGCTCATCGGACCGATGCCGAGCTGGAGCGTGAGGTAGGACAGGGCGTAGTGGCGGCCTTCGGGGCCGTCGAACATGCGCAGCGGGTCGATGGACACCTCGGCCTGGGCGGCGTCGATGATCTGGCAGCGGCCCGCAGCTGCGGTGCGGGCGAAGGTCGCCCACTCCCGCACAGGGGTGCGGTCGATGCAGATCGCGACCCCGCCGCGCGCCCACACCGACTCGGAGATCAGCTTTTCCAGGACGCTCTTGCCCGCGCCGAGATCGCCGATGATCCCCATGGAGGCGGAGGCGTCCTGCTTCGGCGCATCCGCCACGTTGATCATCACGGGGCGGGTGGTGCCGCAGTCCAGGTCGATGCCGAGGAACATGCCGTTGGGGTCGCCGACCTCCGCAGCCGTGAAGGCCCCGCCCAACGCCCAGTCCTCGCTGACCTGATGCTGGGTGAACTCCCGCACCACACCGGGCCGCGCGGTGCCGGGCAGCCCGAGGGCGAACAAGGCCTCCTGCAGCCCGGCCGGACGCACGGCCCGGTAGTCGGCGCCGCCGAGCAGGGCGGCCAGGGCCCGGGCGCGGGCGTCGCAGACTGCGGCGGTCGGCCCCCACACGGTCAGGACCGTCACCGACTGGACCTCGACCTCCACGCTGGTGCGCGACAGGCGTGCGTCCAGCTCGCCCAGGTCGCGGGCGGCGTCGGTCAGGGAGGCGGGCATGCCGGTGGGGCGGGCGTCGTACTGGTCGGCCTGGTCGATCAGTTCATTCTTCTTGCGCCGCACCTGGTCGCGGGCCCTCTCCGCCGGCACCAGGGCGAGGTCGACGGTGTAGTCGACGGGAAAGTCGAGCATCTCCAGCTGGGCGAACAGATCCGCGGCGTCCTGGCTGACCGCGGGCGGGCACTCGGCCAGTGCCAACTGTGCCTGGTAGCCGACTCCTGCGTCCGTTTCGACCTGCAGCCAGCGCCGCCCCAGCGGCGAGCCGGTGTTCAGCCGCCACCAGGCCTTGCGACCCGACCGCGTGATCCCGCTCGCGCTCTTGAGCTCGTCGACGTCGTCGAGGCCGGAGTCGATGCCGCCTTCCTGCAGGCGGACCTGGCCGAGGTCGGCGTAGCTGGGGGAGCGCAGCACGCCGTCACGGATCTGCCCGCCGTACAGCTCGCTGGTCTCGGCCTCGGTGAGCAGGGGCTCCGCGAGACCGCGGTGGAGGGCGTGCTGGATCATCCACACGATCTCCGCGGGGCGTGCGGGGCGGAAGGTGATGCCGCCGGCGAGCGCGGCTTCCACCCGGGAGGCCTGCTCGCGGTAGGAGGTCACCTCGCGTCGTGCCACGGGGGCGGCGCGCATGCCCAGCATCGGCGCGACGTCTGCCCACATCGCGCCGAGCGACGCGGCCACCTGCCCGCCGGCGGTGTCGCTTTGCAGCGGCACCGTCAGCCAGAGCGTGCGGCGGTGCATCTCCTGCTCTCCCAGCAGGTCCAGGGTGGCCTCGACGTTCTCCACCCACGGATGCGTACTGCCGGGGGGCTGGTCGCCGGGCTCGATGCCCTCGATCATGCGCAGGGCGATCTCGCCCGGGTCGACCTGTGCGCACAGCCCGAACAGGCGCGGCGCCCCCGTCAGGGATCGGATCAAGTGCGTGATTTTCGCGAGTTGCTCGTCGCGGACCGCGGCCGGGACGTAGGTGCCCTGGACGGTCTCTTCGCGGCGGCCGTGCGCGTCCGGTCCGCGGTGCAGCCGGTAGAGCGCCCACACGCTGCCGTGCGTCGACCAGACCAGGTGCCCGGCGATGTGACGGATCGGCACCCTCATCGCACACCCCCCTGCTGGGCGAGCGCGAGCAGCTGCTGCACACCCGACACCGGCCGCACCGGCGCTGCGGGAGCAGCCGGCGCCGGGCGCCGGCGAGCGGACGGGGGCTGCGCTGCTGTGCTCCGGCGCGGTGTCCGGCGGGCAGGCCACCCCGGGGCGCGGGCGGGTGCGGCCGCGACGGCGGGGGTGAGGACTGCGGTGGGGGCGAGCGCCTCCTCGAGAGTGAAGCCACCAAGCAGCGCGCGGGGGGCGTGGTCGCGGGCGGCCCGGCCGCCGATCCGTCCGCCGCGCGGCTGCCAGCCGAGCAGTACCAAGCCCAGGGCCGCCTGCATCGGAGCGCGGCCGTTGATTTTCGCCCGGCGCACCGCCCAGATCGCCAGCAGCCAGGCCGCGATCGGCACGGGTCCCATCCATGACCACCAGCTGATGGTCTTGACCAGAAGGAAGCCGCCGCCGACGGCTACCGCGATCTGCGCGGGGGTGTAGGGGCCGAGGGGGATGCGCCAGTCCGCCACCTTGCCCAGTACCCAGGGGTGGCGGCGGGCGGAGGTGTAAAAGCGTCCCATCCGCACCGGGGCGGCGGCGTTCACAGCCAGCCTCCCGCGCCGGCGGAGTGGTCACGCACGAGGGGATCGGTACTGTGCACGATGCCGGGGATGGCGGGTGCGCCCTTGGCCGGGTTCTTCACCTCGTCGGTGAACATGTTCGCCAGGTCGTTGCGCGCGTTGTACAGGCCCAGCGCGATCACCATCAGGAGCAGCGCGCCGATCCCGGCCTTGAGGCTGAACTTCTGGATCATGATGACGACCACGAGGCAGACCAGACCGGCCTGCAGGCCCTTGGTCGCCCACTCCTTGAACATGTTGATCCACGAGTTGCCGAGGTCGTTGAGCTGCCCGGCGAGCATCAGGCTGTGCACCGTGTTCACCGGGCACCCCCGTCCTGGGCGGTTCCGGACTCCAGCGCCGCGACTTCCCACCGGCCCGAGCGGGCCTTGAGCGTGAGCTCGTACCCCAGCGGCCAGCGACCGCCGGAGTCCCGGGCTTCCACCTGGACGAGGACACGCACCGCCGTGCCGTCGGCCGGTACCTTCCCGGCGGCCGCGGCCTCCTCGACGGCGGACACCCGCTGCACCGCGACCGCCGTGTACGGGGCGGGGGAGATGGGCGACAGCTTCACCCCAGGTGCGAGGTAGCGGTCCACCTCCCCGGCCCCCGCCAGGTACGCGCCGAAGAACTCGCCGACTGCCAAGGACAGATCGCCGTCGGACGGCACGCTCACGCCGTACGGCGACTTGCCCACCGCGGCGCGCGCCGGGCCGGCCACCGCCCCGGGGGCGCCGGTCACCGTGAACGAGGCGCCGCTCGCGTCGGTGATCACGGGGACGACGAAGTAGCGCAGCCGTCCGTCGGCGTACTGCGCAGCCACGGTCACCGCCCACTCGCCGTCCTCGCGCTGCGCACTGCGCACGGCGGCCACCGCTGCCGGGTCCGGCTGCGCACTGGCGACCGGGTCCGGCAGATCGACATCCGGCGCGAGGGACTGCGCAAGCCGCGCCTGCGCACTGTTCGCGTCGCCGGCGCTGCTGCGCAACCACGCGTCGACGAACACCTGCGCATAGCCCGCAGGGTCGACCGCGGCGGCCGCGGTGCGCACGGCGGTCGGCTTGTCCGAGGGGGCGGCCGCGACGGTGGTCGGGCCGGACATCACCGCGATGCCCAGGGCGACGGGGCCGGCCGCGATCGCGGTGAACAGGGCCAGGCGCGACAGGCGGACGCGCCGCCTCATCTTCTCCAGCCGGGCGCCTGCGGCCATCGGGGGAGCCGCGTCGCTCTCCGAGGCCTGCTTGCCAGGGGACATAGTCAAACTCCCAGGTCAGAACGTGTACTTGCTGACCTTGAGACAACCCGCCGACCCCGACCCGACCACCGACCATGAGCCCCCGACCACGGTCACGATGGGGACACAAAGCCCGTGGTCGGGGTCATGGTCGGCCCGACCACAGCCCCGACCATGGCCCCAGACGGCGACCGGGCACGCCTGAACCGAACATCGCCGTGAAGACGGTGGGGACGGGGAACTGGCCCAGGGGACACAGAGGGAGAAGCGGCCGAAGGACCGGGCCCGCGCCGGCTCCAGGAAGGAGGCCGTGGAAGGCCCGGTTGCGCACGTCTTGGCCGGGTGCGCAGACCAACGTCGACGGCGCCTGTCCGCTGTGCGCAGTCGGCTGCACATGCCGAATGCGCAGGACCCGGAACCGTTGCGCAGCCGCCTGCGCAATGAGCGACGCCGCCGCTGCGCAACCGAGACTGCGCATCCTTCGGCTGGCACCGGGAAAGGGCCGTGGTCGGCCCGACCATGAGCCCGACCACGCCAGCCCAGTGCGCATGTTGCCGGATCGTGACCGGTGGTCGGGGGCTGTGGCCGTCAGCCTGGTCGGGGGCGCCGGGTGAGCTGACGGAATGGATCTCGCTCACGGCACCTCAAACAGCGGCCCCGGCCACCTCGCTCCCGCACGTCCGCTCCAGGGCATCGGCGGCCGTGCGCACATGGCGCGCGAGGAAGCACGATGAGCCGCTTCGGGGCGGGGATCCGCCGTGGGGTGATGGCGGCGGACCAGTTCACCCAGATCGCCAACGGCCTGTTCCGCGACCCCAAGATCTCCTTCAAGGCGAAGGGAATCTTCGGCTACATCAGCACCCACCGCGCCGGCTGGCATGTGACGGTCGCCGACCTCGTGCGCGCCGGACCCGACGGACGCGACGCCGTACGCGGCGGCCTGAGCGAACTGCAGCGGCACGGCTACCTCATCCGCGAACAGCTGAGGCACGACGACGGGACGCTCGGCGAGATCGTCTACTCGATCACGGACCGTCCCGCGCCCGTCGACGCCGACCTTGCCGCGGCGGCTGGTTCGGCGTTCGCCTCCGCGCCGGCGGGTGAGGCGCCGCCCGGCTTCGGGGCGGGGATCCGCCGTGGGGTGATGGCGGCGGACCAGTTCACCCAGATCGCCAACAGCCTGTTCCGCGACGCACGGCTCTCCTTCAAAGCGAAGGGAATCTTCGGGCTCATCAGCACGCACCGGGACGGCTGGCGGATGAGCGTCACGGACCCGGCGCGCCGCAGCCGCGACGGCGAGGCGGCCGTGAAGAGCGGCCTCAAGGAGCTGGAGAAGCACGGCTTCCTGCTCCGGGAACGCGAGCGCCACCCCGACGGCACCCTCCGCGCGGCCGCGTACTTCATCACCGATCTGCCCAGCCTGCAAAACAGCAGGTCGCAACCGATGTCGGGTTTTCCACCGGTGGATAACCCGACGTCGGTTAATCGCCCCACTAAGAACACCAACAGAAAGAAGACCAACAAGCAGAAGACCAGCACCGTCCCTCCGTGCGACCGCAGTGACATCGCGCGCACACCCGAAGGGACGGACCAGCCCGACGCACCAGCGTCCCCGTCGGCTGCGCTCCCGGCGGACGAGATGCATCCGGGGATCCGGCTGCTGCTCGAGATCGGAGCGAGCCGTCCGGAACTCCTGCTGACCGGCAAGGTGCTGACCGATCAGGGCCGCGTGGCCACTGTGATGCTGGAGTCCGGCTGGAGCAGCGAGCAGCTGCGCCACGTCATCACCGACCGGCCCCTGCCCAACCCGGTGCGCACCTCGGTCGGCGCGATCATCGCTGCCCGGCTCCGTGCCGCCCAGGCCTACCCGCCGCCCGCCACCGCAGCGGACCACCACGATGCGCCTCCGTGGGACGAGCCGTACGCGTTGGCGACAACAGGGCGGTCATCGACAGGGGTCGCCGCCCGCACCGTGCCCGAGGCCCTGACCTACCGGGCCCTCGTCGAATGCGCCGGCTGCGGGGTGCCCGCAACCGCCCCCGGTGAAGACCTCTGCCCGGCCTGCCTCGGCTGGCCGCTGTGCCGCACCTGCCCGGGCCCGACGCCCCGGCGGGCCCACCCCGACGGCAACGGCCGCTGCAGGACGTGCGCCTCCGCCTGACCGACCCACTGGAAGGAAGCAGCCCGTGACGGACACGCTCCGCACACCACCGCCGACCGCAGCCGGCCAGCACCGGCGCCCCTTCACCCTCGACCCGGACCGGTGGGAGGCAGAACGCTCACGCGCACTGCGGACCGGCCACGTCCGCGACCACACCTGCACGGCCGAGTGCGAACCCGTCCTCGTCTACGAACGCACCCGGTGGGGCTGGCTCGCCTGGACCGTTCCCGGTGACGGCACCCCGCCCGATCAACCCCATCAGATCGGGGTTCTCACCCCCACCGCGAGCCGTACGCAACGCCTGGCCCTGCGCTGGCTGACCAGGCACCCCGCCCAGCGCCTCGCCCTGGCCCCCACCATCCCCGGGTCCCTGCGACTCTGCGCCGCTGCCGTTGCCCTCATCAGCCTGCTCGCAGGCCTGTTCGCGATGGGCCACGGCGTTCCCGTCGAGGCCGCGCTGCCGGGAATGGTGCTCGCTCCAATACTCGCCGAGCACCTGCCGCGCAAGCTGGACGCCCGGGCCCGCGAACACGTCCGCAGCGTCGAAGGCGACGGCGCCTGCCAATACCTGCAGCGCCTCGCCGCCCTGCACACATCCCTCGTCCAGGCCGCCGCCGGCAGCGACCGCTACAAGCTGCGCCGCGCGGCCGAGATCGGCCAGCACCTGCTGTGGGACGCCGCCGGCCTGCTCCAGACCCAGGACACCCGCTCGGCCTCGGCCGACCTCATCGCCCGCGAGCGGCTGATGGTCCAGCTCGCCGATCAGGTCGCCCAGCGCACCCACACGGAGGACGGGCCAGCCGACGCGGACCAGTCCGGCTGGCACGAGCGGCCGTTGGGCCCGTACCCGCCCGGCTTCGAACAGATGGCACAGCCAGCATCCCGACGCACACCCGGCACGTCACCACTGAAGGGATTCCACCCCATGCCCCAGACTCAGCCCGATCACGCCGGCCGTACTGCGGACGTCTACCTGCTCTTCGCGCACGAGCCGTATTACCCCGGCCCCGGCGCCCAGGAGATCAACACCACCCTGGTGGCTGCTGCCTCTCTGCTTCACCCCCGGGTACGGCAGCCCGACGGGGCCCAGATCCACGAACGCCTCACCCAAGGACGCCATCCGGGCGAGATCGTCCCGCTGGCCACCCTCACTCACGAACTGGGTGGCGGCGCCGACTGGCCGACGGTCGGCGACTGGGAGAGCGTCACCACCGACCTGCTGCGGCTCGTCCGCGACGGGGAGTGCGACGCCCTCAGCCTCGGCCTGTCCGAGATCCCGCGGGCCCTCATCTGCACCGGACCGCACAGCCACCTGCGCACCTACGACGCGGCGGCCGACCAGTTCATCGCATACGGGCCGGCGGAACGCGCCGCCGTCCTGGCCGAGGTCGATAAGTTCTTCGCCTGCATCGTGGCCGAGCAGGACCTCTGGCCCGGCGACGGACTGCTGTCCTCGCCCACCCGCCCCGCATGACACCACCAACCCAGTTGTGGCTAAAGCACATCGACTGTCGGTGACACAGACGGCGCCCCAGACAAGACTGGGGCGCCGTGCCGCCGGGCGAACTCCGTCCAGTTACCGCGTGCGAGTTCGCCCAGCGGCAAGTGCGGGGCCGCCACCGGGGCGGTCGCGGAAGGAGCTGACGTCGCTTCGAGGGGCTTCATCGACGGTGTCCTTGCTCGGCGTCGTGGCGGAAGTCCGCGGCGGTGCAGCCGGTGTCGCGCGTCGGTTTGCATATCTGGCCCGGCACGTGAGCGTAGTAGTTGGTCTCGTGCTCGTGGGGCGGGATGTCTCCGATCGCTGTGTGGAGGCGCTGGTTGTTGAACCAGTCGACCCATTCCGCAGTGGCGAGTTCGACGTCGGCTAGGCTATGCCAGGGCTTGCGAGGCTTGATCAACTCCGTCTTGTAGAGGCCGCAATACACCTCTTTCGCGTTCACCGCGCACCTCCTCGACACCGGTGTCGATGCCTCGATCGTCACCGTCGGCGACGCCCTGGACAACGCGCTCATGGAATCCCAGATCGACTGCCCGCCTCCGAATGATGAACCAACCCTGGTCCAGCGGGAGTTCCAGCGCGGTCGCGGCGCCACAAGGCCATGTCGAGGGCATCGAGGACGAGCTTGGCCCGCTTGCTGGCGGCGGCGGACCAGCCCACGATCGACCGGGAGAACGCGACGAACGATCTTGTAGACCATCCCGTTGATGACCTGCCGATCGTCCACGCGCGGTCGGCCTGTCGCGGCCCGCAGTATGAGTGGAGCGAGTAACTCCCACTCCTGATCGGTGAGTTCATGGCGGCGTATCACCCCATCGTGATCCACCATTCGATGATCTTTGAAGACGGACCCCAGTCCATGAGGCGTACAGGTTCGCCTGCACCCTGGTGCGCAGGTCACGCTCGATCACTTCGGCGAGCCGGGCGAGGGGCGGGTGGAGTTCGTCGACGCTGTTCAGAGCGAGCGATGCGCCCTCAGCAAGTCGGGCGTGCAGTTCGGCGGGGTGCAGGCGGTGTCACACGGCGCGCCGGCGGGTGGCCACCGGCGCGGTGCCGCCGCCGACCAGCAGCGTCTCGCCATCGCCTTCCGCGTTGCGGCCGTACCGCGCGGGCGACGCCCCTGGTGGGGCGCCGCCCTCTTGTACTCGGCGGGGCGCTGGTCAGCAGTTGACCCACTTGTTGGACTTGATGTACATGGCCGCGCTTTGGGACCCCTTGGATCCCCTCGTGTCGACTCCGGTGTCTCCGCTGTAGTTCTTCCCCGAGTACCACCGAAAGTCGCAGGAAGCGCCGTGGTTGTACCACGACTTGAAGTTCTGGAAGACCGAGTAGATGGTCAGGTCCGAGTTGTTCCCTGCGACCTGCTGCCGGTGACCGGTGTAGTTCTCCCCGGACCAGACGCAGTAGTAGCCCGACGGACAGTCCGACGCCGCCGACGGAGAGTTCTGTGCCGCACTGGCTGCACTCGCGCTTCCGGCCAGCAGGCCGCCGGTCAGCACGATGCCGCCGGCGATGGCCGCGAACTTCTTGTTCATACGCATGCTGTTACCCCCTTTGAGACACTTGTGTGTCCGTTGCGGACGTGGCCTGACAAGTGCCGAAAGAAGACTGTCCCGGGCCGGGAACCCCCGGCAACATCTTCCCAGAGAGGTGGGAAGACGGATGCGGGAAGGCGCCTGCCATGCTTCGGATCCACTTCACCAGCGACGATCTGGCGCGCATCCGGATGGTCCCGGCGCCCGACCCGCTGTGGGAGGTGCTGCTCAGCTCGTACCGGCTGCGGCATCGGAACGGGGCGCTGTACTTCGGTGACTGGCGGCGGACGGTCGCGACGCGCCTGGCGCCTTCGGCGCATCTGCTGGCCGCTCTCGCTCCCCCGACCGGTTACGCCGTCGACTTCCTGACCCCGACGGGCGCGGGCCCGTCGCTGGCGGTGGGCATGGAGGCCCTGCGGCGGACGCCGCGTACGCGATTACGCAACGACCTAGAGGAACTGCACGACCGCCACCCCGGACGCCCGCTGCCCGCCTGGACGCGTGGTCTGGCGGAGGGCGATCCGGGGGCGGTGTCGGCGGTGTCCGACGCGGTCACCGCGTACTTCGCGGCGGCGTTGGAACCGTTCTGGCCGCAGGTGCGGCGGCAGGTGGAGCGTGATCGTCAATGGCGGACCCGCGCCCTCGACGCGACCGGGTGGGAAGGGGTGCTCACCACCCTGCATCCGTCCGCGACCTGGCACTACCCCGTGCTCGAACTCGCCTTTCCCGCCGACCATGACGTCCACCTCGAGGGCCGGGGCCTGACGCTGCAGCCGTCGTTCTTCTGCTGGGGCGCGCCCACGACGTTTCTGGACACGGATCTGCCGCCCGTCCTGGTGTATCCGGTCGAACGCAGCCTCGACTGGTCGGCGTCACCGCACACGCCCCGGCAGCAGGCCGTGGCCGCGTTGTTGGGGAAGACGCGGGCGCGCGTCCTGGAAGTCGTCGCGACGGCGGCGTGCACCACGACTCAGCTCTCCGAACGCGCGCGCGTGCCCATCCAAACAGCCAGCCACCAGGCAGCGGTGCTGCGCGAGGCGAACCTGATCCACAGCCGGCGTCACCGCAACACTGTGATCCACACGGTCACGGCCCTGGGAGCGGCGTTGCTCCACGGTGAGTGCGGTCCGCCGCCCTTCTTGATGCAGTGATCCCGAGGCCCGGACGCCGCCGCCCCGGGCAGGCCCGTCACCGGCGCCAGCTCCGGCATGGGCCTGGCCTCCGCCCGCGCCTTCGCCGCCTCCGGCGCCGCCCTCGCCCTCGCCGACATCAACGAGGCCGCGGTTGAACGAGGCGACGAAGAACCTCAACGACGCCGGCCACCAGGCCCTCGCCCTGGGCTGTGACGTCACCGACGAAGACCAGATCGCGGCCGCCGTCGACTGCACCGTGAAAGCCTTCGGACAGAGCCTTCGTCCAGGCGTGGGCCGCACCCATGCCGAAGCCGTTTGAGCGGTCAGGCGAAGGGCAGCTGCGCGGTGGCGCCCGCGAGGCGGGCCCGCCACTCCGTGTCGAAGTTCCTGTCCTGCTTGTCGACCACGCGGGCGGGAGCGGTGGTGAACAGGTCCTCCGCCATTGGCCAGGCCGCGCGGCGGGGGGCGAAGCCAGGCACGGGCCCGCCCGTACAGGTGGTCGCGCTCGACCTCGATGCCGTGCCGCTGGGACACGCTGACGAGCCGAGGGGCGAGTTGCTGGGGGCGGCCGATGTCGCGCGTTCGGTTGAGCGCATGACCGGGCGGTGCCCGCCGTCGCCGGACAGCAGGAACAGGCGACGGACGCGGTACAGCGCCCACGGCATGCCGAGCTCGCGCTCTAAGGCCTCCAGGCAGGCCCGGTCCCGCGCCTTGGTGGGGTCGAACATCTCCAGGAGGGTCTTCTTGCCGTAGGGCTTGGCGTTGGGATACTCCAGCCGCAGCACCTCACCGGCGATGCCGGGGTGGGTGCGTATGCGCTCCATGTGGGCGGGCAGCGAACCCATGGAGATCGGGTAGCGACAAGTTATTGAGAATTGAGACAGGGGTGTGACCTTTCAACTAAGGGTGATCAGGGTCAGGTTGGGCATCGGCCCGGTACTGCTGTGGCCACGCCTTGAAGCGGCGCGATCGCTGAGTGAAATCCACTTGAGGCGTCCTGCCTGCGCTGACAAGGTGGCCCCTTGTGCCTGCACCAGATGCGCCGGAGAGTCGAGATCGTGAACCATTTGAAGCGGATGAGGCGTTACGGGTAGCCGGTACCGGCCTCGCGTCCGGGCGGCCGCTCCGGTCCGCCGCGTTCCGGTGGTTTCTGGGTGGGCAGTCGATCTCTCTCGCCGGCAGTGCGATGTCGCCCGTGGCTCTGGCTTTTGGCGTCCTGGAGGCCACAGACAGTGCGGCCTGGCTGTCCGCGGTCACCACCGCGGCCCTGGTCCCGATGGTCGCGGCGCTCCTGCTCGGCGGCGGAATCGCCGACCGCTACCGGCGCGACACCGTCCTTCGCCTTACCAGCCTGGGTGCCGGCCTCACCCAGGCCGGTGTCGCCTTCGTCCTCTTGACCCACCAGCACCCGGCGTTCCTGCTGCCGCTGTCCGGCCTCAACGGCGTCTTCCAGGGACTGACCAAGCCCGCACTGCGCGGCATCGTCGCGAATCTCGCGGCAGGACGCGGCATCCAGCGGGCCAGCTCCTGGCTGGCGTCCGTCAGGAACACCACGAAGATCCTCGGTCCGACGGCGGCCGGTCTGTTGACCGCTTCCGTGGGCGGCGGCTGGGCGATCGTCGCGGACGCCGTGTCCTTCCTCCTGGCGGCCGCATGCTTCGCTCGAATGTCGCTGCCAGAGCTGTCGCCGCGCAGCGCGGACGACCCGACGATGCTCAGCGCGCTGCGGGAGGGCTGGGGCTACTTCACCTCCCAGCCGTGGATCTGGGCGGTGACGGCGGCCTTCGCCGTCAACAACGCCCTCAACATGGGGGTCTGGCAGATCCTCGGCCCGGTGATCGCCAACGACACGATCGGTGCCGAGGGCTGGGGCCTGGTGCTGAGCGCGCGCGGTGTCGGGGCGCTGCTGGCCAGCGTGGTCATGGTGAGGCTGACCGTGCGACGGCCGATGGGGCCAGCGCTGGCCTCGATGTCGCTGGCTGCCGTCCCGCTGATCTTGCTCGGCGCTGGCGCGAACATCATCTGGTTGACAGCGGCCTCATTCGTGGCGGGAGTGGCCGGCGAGTTCTTCACCGTCGTGTGGGAGACCGTCAACAACACCCACATCCCGGAACGGCTGCTCTCCCGGGTCGGCGCCCACGACGAGTTCTGGTCTTTCTTGCCCATCCCCATTGGCCAGCTGTCCACGCCCTTCCTCGCCATGGCTTTCGGAACCGCGGCGGTCGCGGTTACCGGCGGCGGTATAGCCGCGGTGGCGATGTTCGTGCCGTTGCTGGTGCCTTCCCTTCGGCGGATCGAGATCAACCGGAACGGTGATTGACCCGTCGCTATGGCCCGCCTTCGTGATGTTGGGGTGGTGAGGGAAGTTCAGGAGGCGTATCAGTGGGTTTCCGGTCATCAGGGTGCTTTGAGCGCTCACTGCAGCGAGCGCGTGGTGGCGGTCACTCCGGGCCATCGCGCGGTTTCCTCCGCAGGCCGGTGAGAGCGATGAAGGCGCGTTCGGTGCCCAGCTGCTTCGGCGTCGGACCGGCAGGAGTGGGCGTGTCGGCGAGACGCTCTGCGAGCGCGATGAGGGCTTCGCGGTCGCCTTCGAGGGACTCCAAGTGCTGCCCACTCTGATCACTGAGGTCGACGGTTGCCAGGACCTGTCGATCCCAGGCTGGGGCGGACACGCTCGTCGGCTGGCAAGGAGGTGTGGGTGAGGTTCTCGGAGATCTGCCAGATGCGTTTCGCGTCGTCCTCGCCGCGAAGCCGGGAGTAGACGGCCTGTTCGGCGGGCGCGCCCGACAAGTGCCCGAGACCGCTGGGACCGTACAGGCGGGCGCCGCTTGCGTCCGGCGAGGCGGCGGCCAACAGGGCCGGAAGCAGCGCGGTCTCGACCGTCCCGGCGAGGAGCCGCCGCGGGACAGAGCGCGGGTGAGGCGCACGCCAGCGGTGTCCTTTGCCCGGCCCACCTCGGGGCGCGCGGCCAGGAGACTGGTGGGGGCGATGCCGGGGTGGGCGAGGTTGCTGGTGATCCCCCAGCCTCCGGCCTGGCTGCGCCGGTCCAGTTCGAGTCCGAACAGGCCGAACGCGATCTTGGACTGGCTGTACGCGCGGCGGCCGTGGTAGGAGCGTTCCCAGTTCAGGTCGCCCCAGTTGGCCACCGCGCCTGGTGCGAGGGCGTCGCCAGGGGCGCATCCCCGAACTGCCCGAGCCGGAGAGGTCGGTGCTGCCGGAGCGGCCCAGATCGACGTTCGCCGCTTCGAGGAGTAGCTCCATGAAAGTCGTACGCGCGCGGCTCGCCTTCCCCGTCGCCTACACGGAGGTCTGCTCTACGGCGGGCTTGGGCTTCCGGCAGGGCCCGGGGCGGCCGGCCACCCTAGACGAGTCATTCCGATGTGATCAGTGGTCGTAGGCGATGAGGGATCGCATGACAGGCTGCCGGGTCTTGTGGTTGTGCCAGACCGCTGCGCCCAGCGCGAGGACGCGCTGGGCGCAGCGGACGGCAACGCCCTCGAAGGTCCGGCCGCCGTGCTGTTCCAGGTCGCCGGACGTCGTCGCGCAACGGGCACCTATGGGTGGTAGAGGGCGTGGGCGAGAGGCAGGTCGGCAAGCCCGTCCTGACCGAGGTTGAAGAAGTAGTTCACCTGCCATGCCTGCGTGCTGCGGGCCTGCCGGTTGGTCGTGGTCACCCACGGCGGGTAGACGCGGAATCCGCGCTTCCCGCCGGAGCCGTTACAGGAGACGATGTTGTGCTCGCACAACACCTCGCGCGGGAACACGAACTGTCCGAAGCCGTCGTCGTCGCAGCTGCTGATGACGAAGAGGTCCACTCCGTCGTCGGCGTCGAAGGGCCGGATCGGCCCCTCTTCAGACCGCTGCCACAAGGTGACGAACTGGCCCACCTTCGCCGGGGTGGTCTTGGCCACGCGGAACCGAACCGAGCGGTCATCGAGCGTGAACGCGCAAGCCGCGTACTCGGCACTCTCCGGTTCGGGCACCGGCAGCGAGCAGACGAAACCGCTCGGGTCGTACACCAATGCCTTCGCTGACAGCAGGTCACCGTGAAACCCCGTCCACGGCTGATTCGAAACCATGTCGTCATCCTGCCATCGCACCCGTGCGCACTGCTTTGGCCCCTCATGCCGCCAGCCGCGCACCGCCCCCCTCGAACCCGAGGTACATCCTCCGGGCAGAGCCCGGGCGAGTCGTTCCGAACGCTGACGGTGTGTCCGGGAACACGGACAGGGCATCCAAGATCGATCTGTGATGAATGACCTGGACGCCCTGCTCACCGCACTGTACGTGAAGATCGACGATGAAATCGGAGATACCCGATGGCTGGGTCGCCCGCCGCGGTTGACGGACTCCGAGCTCGTCTGCCTCGCTGTTGCCCAGGTGATGCTGGGCTTTGCCTCGGAGTCCAGGTGGCTGCGGTTCGTCCGCTCCCGCCTCGGCTCGATGTTCCCGTACGTGCCGAAGCAGCCTGGCTGGAACAAGCGGCTGCGGGCCGCGCTACCGCTGGTCAAGCGGACGATACGACTTCTCGCCACCGACACCGACTTCTGGTCCGACAACCACTGGATCATCGACTCCACCCCGGTGCCGTGCGGTATGTCGAGGCCGACGGTGAAACGGTCGGACCTGGCCGGCTGGGCCGGATACGGATACTGCGCCTCCCACTCCCGTTTCCTCTGGGGCCTGCGGCTTTACCTGGTATGCACTCCGGCTGGGATGCCGATCCTATGGGCCCTGGCGAACCCGAAGCTGGACGGGCGCGAGGTGCTGACGGCGATGCTGGACCGCGAGCCGGAAACGGTCACCGACCGACCCGGCCTGCTGCTGATCGCGGACAAGGGCTTCGCCTCCAAGGAGTTCGAGGCCGATCTGGCCTTGCGCGGGGCGGAATGGCTGCGGCCGTCGTTCAAGCGGGAGAAACCCCGCACAGGCGAGTCCCTGTTGAAGTCGGTACGCCAGCTGATCGAGTCGGTGAACGACACCCACAAGGGCCAACTCGACCTGGAACAGCACGGCGGCCGGACCTTCGACGGCGTTGCCGTCCGCGTCGCCCAGCACGTCCTCACGCTGGCCGCAGCGGTCTGACACAACCACAAGACCCGGCAGCCTGTCATGCGATCCCTGATCGCCTACGACCACTGATCACATCGGAATAACTCGTCTAGGGCCCGTGAGCCCCCGGCGCGGCACGGCAGTCGCACCGCCACCCGCCACGAATCTCTCGGCGCGGCCCGGCTAGAGCCCCGTACCCGGCAGCAGCTGGCCTGTCAGATCCCGCGCCTAGGCTGTCCGCAGAGATTCGATCAAGGAGCAGGGCAGTGCGAATAGAGCGTCACCAGGTGGGCGGGTCCGTCGTGTCGGCAGCACGCGAGGACTTCACGAACCGCATCGGGGGTCAGGTGCGGTCCATGTCGCGGGCCGGCCGGATGGCCACCTACGAGTGGCAGTCGATCGCCGACGAGTTCCTCGACTACCTGGGCGCCCTCTCCGTCGAGACACCTGACCTCGACACCTCGGAGGCCAAGGCCGCCCTCAAGGACGCCTCCGAGGCCGCGGCCGGCGCCGTCGCCTACGCGGCGTACCACCCGCACTGCAGCTTCCAAGTCTTCCTGGAGTACGTGAACTTCGGCATGAGCTACGACCCGGGTGAGGATGCCCCCGAGGAGAGCGTCACGCCCGGGGAGTGGATCGACGCGCTCTGCCTGTCGGTCCTCAGGGACAAAGCCAACTGGCACGGCGAGGCCTTCCACTTCGCCCGGGAGAAGTTCGCCGCGCAGGCGCAGGGAACGCCCACCGGCGAGCTCGCCACAGGATTGATGGCCGTGGTCCTGGACGACACCGGTGACGACGAGGAGTACCCGCCGAGCGCGCAGGCCAAGCTCGCCGCCATTGACGCGGCCCTGGACCGCATCCGTACCCGCGCCCGGGAGACGGGCGAGCTCCTCCTGGACCGGCCGGACAGCGTAGCGCTGCACACGCTGCGCGCCCTGGCCGCCGAGGACCGGGAGGCCTTCGATGCCGCGCTGGCCGACCTCCTGGTCAGGCACACCACCCTGTACGGCCCCGCAGCCTCCCCGAGCACCCTTCTCCCGCTTGTCCCCATGGCCCTCGCCGCGCTCGCGTACCGGACCCTGGGCTGGGCGCCTGCCGTCCACACCGACTACCTCCCGCACGCACTGATCACCGGCTTCGAGAGCCGAGGCCCGCGGGTCGCGGGGTTCGGCCGGAACCGGCGGCCGGACGCGGTGGCCGCGCTCGCCGCAGGCCCACTGGTGGTGGAGCGGCCGGCCCTCAACTGGACGGTGGGCCCGCAGATCGAGGCCATCTACGAGGAACACGCTCGGGAGGCGTTCACCCCCGTCGACGGCAAACCCCTCGCTGTCTGGCAGCTCGGCAGCGTCATGAGCGACCAGGAGCGCCTCTTCAAGTGGCGCGCGGGGAACCCCGGCGGCGTCACGGACGCCCAGCTCGCGAACCTTCGGCTGGCCTCCCAGATAGGGGCGGCCCTTTTCCGCATCGCACTGGCGGAGCCGGGCACCGAGGTTGAGGTGACCATCGACGGCCGCAAACTGCGCTACCCGGCCCAGCGGGACGAGGAAGCCGGAGCCGGCAACTGGCAGACGGCCACTGCCTTCGCCCTCATCACCGGCGCACGCGAAGACCTCGCCCCACTGGTCCTCACCGGCCCTGCCTTCGCCCGCCCGGACGGCTCCGCCTTCACCGCGTACCGCGAAGCCCTCCACGCCTACCTGAAAGGCACCGATCCCGAACCGGCCGCGCAGCGGGCCTTGCAGCAGGCAGAGAGGGCCAAGGACTGGGGCTTCGCCATGCCGCCGGCCGTGCTGCTGTCGCAGCTCGTGGAAGGCGATGAGGAGAGCTTCAACCTGGCCCTGGCCGACGCGCTCGAAGCCCACCGCGACTACTACCAGGTCGCCGACCGCGCCGACGATCCGGATGCTTCCGTCAACCTCGACGTCCTCGCCCTGGCCTGCCACGCTCGCCGCCGCGGCTGGGACATCCGCGTCGAATCCCCCTACCTTCCGCAGGGTCTCCTGCGCGCCGCCGAACCCTTCTAGAGGCGGGTCCACGGCGGAACGGCCCTGCTGGCCCCTCCGCCGCCCGGCCTGGCTCTCTGCAGCTGCGGCCGCCTGGCGAAGGTCGTCCTCGTAGCGGTGGTGGATCCACGCCAGCACGCGAAGCTCGGCCTCTGTCGCGGCAGAGGCGCCAATCGCGAACGTGGTGGTGGCGCAGGGCTCCCCTCGTCCGGACGCTCGAAGACCGTGTCGCGCCGCCGTGGTCGGGGGTGCGGCATCCGTTGTGTTGAGTGTTGCCACAAATGTTGCGGTGTCCGGAGTCCGGTGCGTGTTGTCGCTCCAGGTGGCCCGCATGGTCGGGCGATTCCACTTCCCCTGACATCCCCTCTACGCCACCCACGACCGCCACGAACACCAGGAGGAAAGGAAAGGGAGGTGGGGCGGGAGCTTGGGCGGCGGGCGAGGGGATCGGGCGCCGTTCTGTCTTCTCACGCGCGACGGCGGGGCCGCGCGCGAGGGCCGGGCAGGCGATGCTGCCCTCGGGGCACGTCCGCTCGAATGGTGTATCGACGGCCACTCGGTGATCTCGTCTTGAGGCTACGCGGTGAGTTCGGCGGGCAAGATGGGGTACCTCCGATATGCCCCCGCGGGGGCGGGGACGACACGGCGCCGTGCCCGCCGATCCACCGCGTGAGCGCGAGCCACCGCCGAAGGAGGCCTGAGGCCGCCGTCGCACCTGCCGCCTGCTGAGGGCAACCGACGAACTGGGGCTCCCCAGGCGACCGAGTACGTCGCCGGACGTCGCCCCTGCCCGATGAGCCCTGCGCCAACTTCGGGCGCGCAGCCCCTTCTACGCCGAGGCACCCGCGGGCAACCGCCTTGACTTCCTCCAGCCGCGGTAAGCGGCCAGGGCCACCTTGGCGAACAAGCCCGCGAAGGCGAGCGGGATCAGCGGGGAGAGCGCGCGGCCCAGCCGGTTCCAGCCGCCCTGATCCACCGGCACCCAAGACCCCCACGGTTCCTTGGCCACTTCCAGGGGCGCGCCGAAGACGGGCTTGGAGGGGAAACCGGTCGCCGTGATCCAGTGCTTCCCGCCGTCAGAGGTCTGCGCTGGATCTACGAACCCCCTGCAATCGAGGTCGGGATGACCGCCGCCCCAGGATGTCGTGGCCGGCGCGGACGCTTCGCAGTCCGTGACCCGCATGGTCAGCTGATGCCCGACCAGCCCCAAGCGCCCGACGGCCGAGACGGCCATCAGAGCCTGCGATACCTCGTCGGGGTTCATGCCGAAACTCAGCGGGCCCACGCTCACGAACGGATCCAGCGTCCACCGCTGCCGCTCGTTGTCAGGGTTGGGACGGGTGGCCCGGTGCGCTCTCGCCTCGGTAAGGGCACGATCATCAGCCTGCCGGCGGCTGAAGCCGATCCGCTCCTATGACCGCGGTGTGCTGTCCCAGCGCCACGTGGTGAGACGAGGGTGCCCCGGCAGTTCGGCGCGGCCGGTGGCCCACAACAGGGTGAGCCAGGGATCCGCGCCGCCCGGAGCCTCTGGAAACAGACGGGCGAGCACCCGCGAGCAGAGAGCGGAGGGCGGGGTCCAGGCAAGCCCGAAGCCTTCCGTCACATCGTGCATGTGTACCAGTGTCTCTACCACCCCCATCGCCGCGAAGCCTTCGGGGTCCGACACCCCGGCGCCGTGGTGGGCGCGGACCCGGGGCGGCGTCGTGCGCACCATGGCGACCAGCAGCGCGCCGCACGCCTCCAGCACCTGCACCAGGCCGGCCGGACCCGCATCACGGTCCGCGAAGAGGAAGTTCGCGGGTCCGTCCGGCCTCTTCTGGCTCAACGCGAAAGGCACAGGGGTGTCCAGCGGCGGGCTCTGCGGCCCCAGCTGCACGGCGTAGTAGAACAGGTCATCGGCGAGGTGCTCGACGGTCTCCCAGCAGTCCCACTCCAGCGAACCGGCCTTACCGGCCCACCCCTCCGGGGGTGCGTCACGAAGGATGCCCACGGCGAGCCGCACGGCAAGGTCGACGTCGTTCGCGGTGACGGGAGACAAGACTGATCCGGTTTCGACTGATCGAGACATGGCAGCACCGTATCGCGAGGGAGAAGGGAAACCCCTTCCAGCTAGTGTCCTGAGCCAGAGATCCGTCGGCAGAAGCGGGCGAGGGAGTCGAGGATCTCTTCGGCTGTCTTGGTCCAGATGAACGGCTTGGGGTCTTCGTTCCAGTCCTTGACCCATGCCCGGATGTCGGCTTCGAGGGCCTGGATGTTCTTGTGTGCGCCTCGGCGGATCATCTGGTGGTCCAGGTAGCCGAACCACCGCTCGACCTGGTTGATCCAGGAGGAGCCGGTCGGGGTGAAGTGCAGCTCGAACCGCGGGTGTTTGGCCAGCCAGGACTTGATCGCCGGTGTCTTGCGGGTGCCGTAATTTGTCAGCGGTCATGTAATTCGGCTCTGGCGACGATCACGTGAAGTGCCCAGGTCGAGGCGCCGTGGCGCACCGGGCCTTGTGTGATCGGAGAGGATGACCGGCGTGCTTATCGCGGTGTGTTGAGGATCTGTTTCCGCATCTGAACGCTGTTGTCGTCGATGGGATGGAGTCCGACGGGGTGTCAGTGACGTTGTCCGTGCGGTCTTCCGCGTCGGTCGCGGGGTGTTCCGGCTGCGGAGCGAAGTCCTCGCGAGTCCACGGTCGCTACCGTCGTTCGCTGGCGGACTCGCCGGTTGCCGGACGCGGGGCGAAGCTTGTAGTGACGGTGCGCCGCTTCAAATGCGTCAACGATGCGTGCTCCCAGACGACGTTCAGTGAGCAGATCCCGGAACTCACCGTGCTGTTCGCCCGGCGGACGCCGACGCTGACCAAGGCTTTGGTGTCGATAGCGCTGTCGCTGGCAGGCCGTGCCGGCTCCCGGCTCGCCACTCAACTGGGTATGCCCTGGGGGCGTGACCTGCTCATTAGACTGATCCGTCAACAGCCTGCGCCCAAGGTTCCGGCGGTGACCGTGCTCGGCGTCGACGACTTTGCGATCCGGCGCCGGCACACCTACAACACCATCCTGATCGACATGGAAACGCACCGGCCGATCGACGTCTTGCCGGACCGCGAGGTTCAGACGCTGGCCGATTGGCTGACAAGACATCCCGGCGTCAAGATCGTGTGCCGAGACCGCGGCGGCGCCTACGCCGAGGGCGTCCGGGCCGGTGCACCGGACGCTCTACAGGTCGCGGACCGTTTTCATCTGTGGAAGAACCTCTGCGAAGCAGCGCAGAAGACGGTCGTGGCACACCACGGCTGCCTACGGCAGGCAGTTCGCGCCGAGGCCGAAGTCCAACCTGAGGAGCACGCGCCTTCGCCGGAGATCACTGGTCCGCCGAGCCGTGACTATCCGCTGGCCGCCCGAACCCGACAACGCTACGCCGACGTGGAGGAACCTGGCCCGCGGTTTGTCCAGGGCTGCGGTCGGCCGCGAGTTGAACCTCGACATCCAGACCGTGCGCCGCTTCGCCGACGCCACCACCGTCGAGGAACTGCTGGCCAAGGCCGAGCACCGGGCGAGTCAGCTGGATCCGTGGCGTGACGTGGTCAACCAGTGCTGGAACGCCGGAGTGACCAACGCCCAGGACATTACCGCCGAACTCCGCGTCCTGGGTTTCACCGGCAGCGTTCAGATCGTCCGCCGCTACCTACGGCCGTTACGTCCGCACGGCGACGGACGCAAACGCGGCCCCGGAAAGTCCGCACAGACCACCCCGGCGATCCCCAAACCACGCCTGGTCAGCCGCTGGATGCTCACCCATCCCGACCATCTCGACGAGGACGACGCGCTCGGGCTGAAAACCGTAGTATCCAGCTGCGAGCATCTCGAACGCCTGCACAGCCACATCCGCACGTTCGCAACCATCATGAAGCAGCGCCGTGGCGCCGCTCTTCCGGCCTGGCTGGACACCGTGGACGCCGACGACCTCCCGGCACTGCACACGCTCGCCACCGGCCTACGCTGAGACCTGAATGCCGTCATCAACGGACTGACCCTGGAACACAACTCAGGCGCAGTTGAGGGCGCCGTGACACGCATCAAGGCCCTCAAACGCCAGTGCTACGGGCGAGCGAACTTCGACCTTCTCAGACTACGAATACTGCTGACACCTTGACCGCGTCACGTGATCGTCGCCAGAGCCGAATAACGCCGTTGTCCACAGCTGGGTGGCAGAACACTCAGCGCCAGCCGAGCTCCGGTGCTACGTGGGTGAGGATGCTCTCCAGTGCATGGGCGTTGTAGTCGACACCGAGCTGGTTCGGGATGGTCAGCAACAGGGTGTCCGCGGCTTGGATGGCCTCGTCTTCTTGGAGTTGCTTCACCAGTACGTCCGGTTCGGCGGCGTACGAGCGTCCGAAGATCGCCCTGGTCGTGTCGTCGATCATGCCGAGCTGGTCCCGCGAGTTGCGGTCGTGGCCGAAGTAGGCCCGGTCCAGGTCGTTGGTCAGGGCAAAGACGCTGCGGCTGACCGACACACGCGGTTCTCGCGTGTGGCCTGCCTCCTTGTACGCCGCGCGGTACGCCTCGATCTGCTTGCGCTGCTGGACGTGCAAGGGTTCGCCCGTCTCGTCGTCCTTCAGTGTGGAACTCTGCAGGTTCGTGCCCAGCTTCGCGGCCCAGACGGCGGTCGCGTTCGAGCCGGAGCCCCACCAGATCCGCTCGCGCAGTCCCTCGGAGTGCGGTTCGATGCGCAGCAGTCCCGGCGGGTTGGGGAACATCGGCCGCGGGTTCGGCTTCGCGAAGCCCTCGCCCTCGAGCACCTTGAGGAAGGTCTCGGTGTGTCGGCGGGCCATGTCCGTGCCGGTCTCGCCCTCCGCGGGGGTGTACCCGAAGTGACGCCAGCCGTCGATCACCTGTTCCGGTGATCCGCGGCTGATGCCGAGTTGCAGCCGGCCGCCGGAGATGAGGTCGGCAGCGCCGGCGTCCTCGGCCATGTACAGCGGGTTCTCATAGCGCATGTCGATCACGCCGGTGCCGATCTCGATCTTCGAGGTCCGTGCGCCGATGGCCGAGAGCAGCGGGAACGGGCTGGCGGCCTGCTGCGCGAAGTGGTGCACTCGGAAGTACGCGCCGTCCACGCCGAGCTCCTCCGCAGCGACCGCCAGGTCGATGGACTGGTGCAGGAAGTCGGCTGCGGACCGGGTCTGGGAGTGCGCGCTCGGCGACCAGTGGCCGAACGAGAGGAAACCTATCTTCTTCACTCGAGGTCAAAGCGTCCGGCGGCCGTGTTTGATTCCCCGCGTTGGCACGGTGCGGCCAGGCCGAACGGCCGGTGACCTCCACCAGCTCTGCGGCTACGGGCAGGCTTGCAACGCCGAAAGCGAGTGATTGCTTTTGTGGCGGTCGAGGTGAGTGGAGATACGACCGGGGTGTTGGCGCTCTTCGAAGGGGGCTCCGGCCGCCATAGGTGATGCTGGCCTTCAGCGGCCGGTTTGCGGTGCAGGCCAAGGGTGCGCTTGGGGTGAAGCGTCGGGCGGGCGCCCCGCGCGTACGAAGTCCCGGCACTCATCCTGAGCGACGCTTTCGTTCACCCACCGTCGTCGCACTGCCCCTGTGCTGGTCTCGGCAGCGATGAGCGCGTCAAGAGCGTCGTCGGCTGAGGCAATCAGGCGACCGCCTTCCACATCCTCGTCGTCGGGTTCCAGAGGTGCCGCCGTCCGCAGCTCACCCGGCCGGGCAGCGTCATCGTCGGCGACAACATCGTCCGCGCGCGTGAGCCTTGGCTACGGCTGCTTCGACCTCGGCGGCCGGCCCGAGTTTCGCGCTGGCGAGGGGTGCAAGTACCGGTATGGCGCGTGAACGGATCCGGTGGCCGGTCGTCGTGGACCGGACCCGGGAGATCGCGGAGGGCCGCGTCACGCTGCGACCGGTGTAATCGGCCGAGGACGCCGTCGTCGCGCCGGGTGCGGACATGCTGCGGTGGGGGTGGGGCGGTCTTCAGACGTAAGTCGGTTCAAGCTTGCGTGGAGTCGTGGCGGAAGCTGACGTGCGCCGATGTCGGTGACTTGGAGTTCCGGGCGACAATCTTCTGCAACGAGCCGGTATCGGCGATGACCTTCATGCCGGTCTTCGTGAAGGTGGCCTCGGTGAAGACGTTGCGCGCCAGCAGTGGGTTGGTGAGTGCTTGCGTGAAGGCGTCGTTGGCGACTATGGCGGTCATCAGCTCGCCCATCATCATGTAGTCGGGATAGTCCTCGGCGAAGATACCCACGTACCATTCGAGCTGGTCGATGTGCCCGTAGAGCGCCTTCAAGCGCTCCCGGATCTTTGCGTCGGCCGTCAGCTCCTCGAAGCTCTTCAGCGGTCGTAGGTTGTATGCCTTGCGGTACTCGTTGAACGACTGCAGCCGGGCCTTGCGCATGAGATCGACCGTGACCTCTTCGACGGAGGGCCAGTCCGGGGCCGAGCGGTCGACCAGGAAGGCCGGCGTGTTGCCCAGTGCGATCTTGCCAGCGCTCGCCCTGGAGCATCGCGCCATCAGCGCCTCCACGCCTTCGGAGAGCACGAGCGGGTTGTTGTTGCGGAAGCCCGTGGCATCGAGCTGCTCGGACTCCGTGCCGATCGTGTCCGGGACGAGCGGGTGCCAGCGGTACAGCAGGTTGAATTCGATCGCGCACCAGTTGGTCCGGTTCCAGCGTTCCTCGTCGGCGAGGAACGGGACCACTTCGAGGGCGAACTCGAAGGGTGCGATGTGCACGATGTACTCCTCGACGACGAGCTTGAGCAGCACGACAATCATGATGTTGCGCGTCGTCTCGAAGATCCGGTCGTCGTCCCAATCGGGATTCTCCGCCGCGAGGATGGAGGCGACGCGGTTGTGCTCACGCAGGAACACGATGTTCATGGCCGTGTTGCCGATGGTCGAGTTACCGTGCTCGAGGCCGACGGCGAAGAACGTGTCCTTCTGCTCCTCCGGTGCGCTGCGGAGGATCACGTCGGTGATAAACGCAGGATCGTGGAGTCCCTCGAACTCCGTCTTGAACACCAGCGGGTCGCCGGCCTTGCGCGGCTTGAAGAGGAAGACGGGGTACTCCTCGCCCGCGATGATCTGGCTCTTGAGGCGTCCGCCCTGATGTGCGCGCAGCAACTTTGTCTTGTCGCGGTTCACGCCGTAGATCTGGCAGAGGTCGATCTCGTGGTTGGACTCGTTCTTGCGGTAGTCGGTGAGGCTCGTGCGCAGGAAGCTGTCGGTGAACCACTGCGCGAAGAACATGAACATCACGCTGGTGTCGGTCGACGCGACGAAGTGCTCGCGCCGGTAGAGCGCGACGACCTCGGTCTCTGGCGGAAGCGTTGCCTGCGCCTCAGGCGTGACGGGCGGTAGGTGCCGCCCGGAGAACGTGCGATCGGTGAGGCTCTGCCAGCTGGTGTAGTCGCCGGCCAGCGACAGGGCCCGCGGCCGTAGGGTCGTCATATAGCCGAAATTGTTGGTCACCGCCCGGCTGACGAACCGGCGGATTGGCGGGATGCCGCTGAGGCCGAGGGGGCCGACGATGTTTGGTAGGTACCGGCTCACCAGCGACGGCAGGCGGGGAACGAGCATGATGTCGCGTCTCCTCGATGGGTCGTCGGCCGAGCGCGCTGGGGGAAGCCTAAGCGCCGCACGCGCGACGTGAGGCGCGCCACACCGGCGCCGGTGAACAGACGCCGCCAGCCCTTGTCCATCCGACGAGTGAACTTCGTCAGCTGAAGCGTGCACCACAGGTGTTGCACCGGCTAAGGTCGTGTTGACCGCTTCTGAGCTGCGTGAACTCGAACCGCACGCTTACGGCGCCCCGGAGAAACGTCGGCGACCTCGACTGTTCAGGCGAGGACGTCGAACGCGACCGGGTGGAACGCACCGGCTGCTGGAGCCGGGGCCCTCGGGGCCTGCTCACCCACGACCAGGCCCGGCAGCACGCTCTGCCCGCGGCCGCGGGCAGAGCGCGACGACCTGTGATGGCCGACCGTCGTCCGCCGCTACGGCTTCGATATCGACCACCCCGTGCAATGGGAAGTCGAAGTCCTCGAACCTGCATGATTGCAGAGCGGCTCGGGTTTCGGGAGCACAGGATAGGGACACAGAGTGAGGGCAGAGTCGCGTCATAGGCCGTGACGCTCCAAGATCCTTTGACCCCATCACTCGCAGGGTGCTGCTGGAGGGGAAGAGCGGAGCCGTGTCTGGTGAAGTGTTCGAGGAACGTGCCCGTATTGACGTGTCAGGAGCGTGCAGCCCGGAGTTGCTGCGATGCCCAGGGCGACTCGTGAACGACGAATATTCGGCCACCCTGATGGAGAGCTCCGGCTCACCTCCAAGATCACGGAGCGGACCTTCATGCCTGAACTCCTGGCCCCCGGTCCCACCGGTGTGCGGATTGCCGGCGATAAATACCAGTGGCTATGGGCCTGGCAGGGCTGCGTCACAGCACTGCGGGACGCTGCCCTCCGCACACCCAACCCGGTTGTCGGTGTCGGTGTCGGTGTCGACCAGGTGGGCAACCTGGACGACGTTGTCCTCTATCGGGCCAGCCCGCCGCACACCTTGCGGGTGCCGATTATTACGTCCGGGCAGGTCAGGTCGCGTGTGTGTATTCGTGGAGGATGCCGCCGAGGCGGTCACGCAGATGGATGTCCAGTCGGTCGGGGTCGGTGATCGGTTCGGGGACGGGCCGCAGGGGTGCAGCGCTGTGCAGGGTGCGGTGGCGCCGGTGCTGGTTGTAGAAGGCTTCGAACTGGGCGAGTGCGTGGAGCAGGTGGGCCTGGTTCCAGATCAAGGTGCGGTCGAGGAGCTCGTGTCTGCAGGTCTGCACCCACCGTTCCATGACCGAGTTCATGCGGGGCACGCGGATGCTGGTGGTGACGACCTCGATGCTTTCGGCCTCGAAGACGGCGTCGAACGCGCGGGTGAACTTGCTGTCGCGGTCCCTGATCAGGTATCGGACGGTGGCGCCGGTGTCCTGCACGTCCATGACGAGGTTCCTTGCGGCCTGGGTGACCCAGTCAGCGGTGGGATGGGCGGTCGCGCCCTGGACTCGGATGCGGCGGTTGGTGTGCTCGATGACGGCGAAGACGTACAGCGTCGCGCCGTTCAGGGTGGTGGCGGTGAAGAAGTCGCAGGCGAGGATCGCGTGGGCCTGGCCGCGCAGGAACGCGGCCCAGGTGTGGCGGTCGCGTTCGGGAGCGGGGTCGATCCCGTGGGCTCGGAGGATCTCCCATACGGTGGAGGGTGCGACCTTGATGCCCAGTACGGCGAGTTCGCCATGAATTCGCCGGTAGCCCCAGCCTGGGTTCTCGCGGGCCAGGCGCAGGATCAGAGTCTGGATGGCGCGGCGGGTCGGTGGACGGCCGGGCTGCTTGCGGTGGGAGATGTGGGCGTGGCGGCGGCGCATGAGGTCGCGGTGCCACCGCAGGACCGTGTCCGGTGAGACGATCAGGTGCAGCTGCCGTAGTCGGGCGCGAGGCAGCCTGTGGAGGAGTGCAGCAAGGAAAGCGCGGTCTGCTGAAGTGACGCGCGGCCTGTCGCTCTGCCGCTGCAGGACCGCCAACTGGTGACGTAGCGTCAATATCTCGATGTTCTTGTCCACGTCGCTCATCGGCAGCAGCCGGATGAAGGCGAACACGCTCGACACGGCGAGGTAGGGCAGTCGCAGCAGCACGATCAACCAGCCTGACACGCCCGCCTGGCGATCAACGGCCGTTCGGAAGAACCTGCACGTCACACACTATGGATGGCGTTTTCGGCACCCACAGGTCGAAGACGCCGGTGAGGACCTTGACCAGCATTTCCGACAGAGCCCAGCCGATGAGGATGCCTCCGGCCAGCCCGGTGACTGCCAGGAGCAGGGCCTCGGTATGACGACGGCCCGACCCAGTCGACGCCGCAGCCAGGCGGTCGCGCGGTCAGTGGGCGCTGGAGCGGTGCTCGGAGTGTTCAAGGCGGTTCTCTTCCGTCGCGTGGGCAGGGGAGGGACACAGGCCCGCTATAGGGAAGTGGGCGATATGTGCATGCATGGCGCCATGGTGCCCGTGCGGGACGGGCGGGGCGGGTGAAGCGCGCCAGCAGTCAGGATGCGTTCAGGTGCCCGGTGGCACGGTCGGACAACGTGACCTATGAAACGTCTGAGAGTCAGGTGGTTCCGCAGGCCGGTCAGCCCTCCGGTTCTCGGGGCCGGCTGCGTTCCAACAAGGTGCCCGAGGTCACCGTCTACTTCTGGATCATCAAGGTGCTGTGCACGACGGTCGGCGAGACCGCGGCGGACCTGCTGAACGAGAAGGCGGGTCTCGGGCTGACCGGTGTGTCGGGGCTGATGAGTGCCCTGCTGGCCGTCGTCGTGGTGGTCCAGTTCCGCTCCAGCGCCTACCGGCCGGGCGTGTACTGGTCGGCGGTGGGGCTGATCAGCGTCGTCGGCACGCTGATCAGCGACAACCTCACCGACAACATGGGCGTGCCGCTGGAGACGAGCACCACGGTCTTCGCGGTCGTCCTCGCGGTCGTGTTCGCCGTCTGGCACCGGCGCGAGCGGACCCTGTCCATCCACCACATCGACACCACCAGCCGTGAGTCCTTCTACTGGCTGGCGGTCCTGTTCACCTTCGCACTTGGCACCGCAGCCGGTGACCTGGTGTCCGAGCGCATAGACCTCGGCTACTGGCTGTCCGCCGTGCTCTTCGCGATGGCCATCGCCGCGGTGGCCATCGCACACTTTGCGCTGGATCTGGACGCGGTGTGGAGTTTCTGGATCGCCTACATCCTGACCCGCCCGCTGGGTGCCTCGATCGGCGACTACCTCTCCCAGCCCACCAGTAGCGGCGGCCTCGACCTGGGCGCCGTCGTGACCAGCGCTCTGTTCCTGGCGGTCATCCTCGGGCTGGTCACCTACCTCTCCGTCACCCGCAGGGATGTCGCCGAACCGGAGCACCCGTCGGGATACGCGGCCTGAGCCACGAGCCAGTCCGATACTTCCTGCCATCAGCTGCGGCCGCGCTCGACTGCTGGTTCATCCCACCCGTGGAGAAGCACGCACAGGTGGTCGAGCGAAGGCAGGGGAGTTCAGCCAACAGGCGCCGAGAGGACGGCGCTGCTGGTCGTCGGGAGAGTGGAGTGTCGGCGGCGGTTGAACCAGAGTTCGGCCCGCCGAGAGTGGGGGACGACCGTTACGGAGGAGAGGTGCGTGTGTGCATGG
The DNA here is from genome assembly GCF_042885015.1 of Streptomyces sp. NPDC058086. NCBI lineage: Bacteria > Bacillati > Actinomycetota > Actinomycetes > Kitasatosporales > Streptomycetaceae > Streptomyces > Streptomyces sp. NPDC058086. Next base: position 51,107 of record NZ_JBHVST010000049.1, read on the forward strand.
AGCCATGCTGCTCGTGCTGCACGAGTGATACACGGTGGTAGTCAGGATGCGTTCAGGTTCCCGCTGGCACAGTCGAGCAGTATGACCAATGAAACGTCTGAGGGCCAGGTGGTTCCAGAGGCGGGCACCCAGCAAGGAGACCGGCAGCGAGTCGGCGAGCAACCGGCCGAGGCGGGCCCACACCGCCTCTCCGGCACTGGGTAGGGAGTGACAGGAGAGCCTTTGCGCGGCCGGGAGGGGCAGGCCGCACGGAGGATCGGGCGACGCGAATTCACGCGCTCCGCAGATTGAATTCTGGGACGAAGTTCCCAGAATTTCGGCCATAGGTGTGTCCTGTATCACGCGGGGCAATCTCGAGATCCCGCCTATAAGGTATGTCGCCCCCGGGTCATAACAGGTGTACAGAAAGTCCTTGCGCAGGCCAAGGAAAGAATAAAAGCAGAGATCATTCCGGGAATGCGAACCGTGCCGCGGATATCGCCCCCCGGCGGCGCGGCCCGGGCGGGCTTGGCGAGCAATCGAAGTCATCCCGCCGTCCTGCGGATCCGAGGCTGCGCTTGTCTACACAGGTGTAGACAGTTACCGTTCCGCAGACGTGAGGGGCGCCCCCTCTGTGCTGTCGCCGTTCTATGTGAGGGTTACATGACAACTGTGACTACGCCCGAGAGCTCTCGGACGCATGTCAAGCAGATGCTGAACAAGGTTCCCGAGGTCACGATCTGGTTCTGGATCATCAAGATCTTGTGCACCACGGTCGGCGAAAGCTTCGCCGACTGGATCAACATGAACCTCGGCGTCGGCCTGATCAACACCTCATTGATCTTCACCGCGGTTCTGGCCGGTGTCCTGGGCTGGCAACTCACCACCAAACGCTATGTCCCGTTCGTGTACTGGCTCACCGTTGTGGTGGTGAGCGTGACCGGCACGCTTTACACCGACATCCTCACCGACAGCCAGGGCGTTCCCCTCGCGCTGAGCAGTAGCGTGTTCGCCGGGATCCTCGCCGTTGTCTTCGGGATCTGGTACGCCCGCGAGCGGACCCTGTCGGTCCACACCATCACCACCCGCCCCCGTGAGCTCTTCTACTGGCTCGCGGTCCTGGTCACTTTTGCCCTCGGCACCGCGACCGGCGACTGGACCCTGGAACTGACCGGCTGGACCCCGGGCGTCTCCGTGCTCCTGCCTCTCGGGTTGATTGTCTCGATCGTCCTCGCATGGCGCCTCGGTGCCAACGCGGTGCTCTCCTTCTGGCTGGCTTACATCCTCACCCGCCCGCTCGGCGCCAACCTCGGCGACTGGCTCGGCTCGCCCAGCGGCGACGGCGGCCTGGGCCTCGGCACCGCGGCGACCAGCGTGATCTTCCTGGCCGCGATCCTCGCCACGGTCGTGTACCTCACGCTCAGCCGCAGCGATGTCATCGAGACCGACGATCTCACCGATACCCCACGAGCGCTGAACCCAGCGCGTGAGCGGATCATGCTCGGTTACTACGCCGTCGTAGCGGTCGCAACTGCGGCTCTTCTCATCTGGGCACACCACCAGCCCCACGCGGCCGCGGCCAGCGAGTCCGACACCCCGGCACCTGTGACCGCCCACCTCACTCCGAAGCAGGCGACGTCGCCGTTCCCTCCGGCTGAGATCGCGAAGTTCCGCACGATCACAGCTGACACCCTGGCCAAACTCAACTCGGGCAACCAGCAAGCCGCGACCACCCGAGTGACCGACCTCGAGACCGCCTGGGACGATGGTCAGCCCACCCTTGAGCCCAAGAGTGAGCAGTCCTGGCACTTCCTCGACAGCGAGATCGACCACGTCCTGAAGGCACTGCGCGCTTCGAACCCCGACAAGGCCACCGAGGTCAAGGCACTCAACACCCTCCTCACCTCACTCAGCTACCGGTAGTTCGTTAAATCCGGCGGTAGAGGTCAAGGCCGTGTCCGGTGGTGACTGCGTCGATCAGGGCCTGGAGCTCGGTGGGTGGGTCTGTGTCCGTCCAGGCTTGCCACCATCGGTTGAGGGTGATGGCGGGGGTGAGCCAGGAACGGATGGCGCGTAAGGCCCTGGGCCAGCAAGGCTGTTGGGGCCGGTGGGATAAGGCCGGTCCCCCTCTCTGGCGCCTCGTCGGGGCACGGGTCCGGCGCGGTGGCATCCAGGGGTCCGGGTGGGGCGAACCACTGGTCCCAGCAGAAGGAGAAGGCGCAGTTGACCAGGGTCTGGTGGCGGCGGATGGCGCGGGCGGAGCGGACTTGGAAGTCGGCCCAGCCGAGTTCGTCCTTGACCTGTTTGTAGCTCTGCTCGATCCACGGCCGCAGGCCGTAGAGGCGGACGATCTCGGCCAGGTCGGCCGGCGGGTGCGGGCTGGTGGTGGCGTGGGGTGCGTCGGGGTGGGGCAGGTTGGTGGCCAGGTACCAGGTGGCCTTCTCCGGCAGCCGGGCCGGGTCGGTGGTGGCCACGACCAGCCGGCAGGGCGAGTCGGGTCCGTAGCCGCCCAGGCGGGCATCGGCCGCCCACCAGGTCTCGGTATGCCCGTCACGGAAGTGACGCTCCACAGCCGTCCAGTCGCCCGGACGCCTGGCATCCTTCCAGGTGAGGGCGTGGGCGGCTTCGATGGGGGTGTGCGGCTGGTCGGCCCGGGCCCAGGTGCCGCGGTGCGGCTTGAGTGCCACCACGTAGGCCAGGCCGGCCTCGCGCAGTGCGAGGTACCAGTCGTCACTGACGGAGTAGGCGCAGTCGGCGACCACCGCGCGGCAGCCGAAGCCCGCCTCCTTGCCTCGGTCCGCGAGGGCAGCGGCCAGCTGCGGTTTCGTACGGAAGGCCGGATCGGACCGGCCGCGGGCGAAGTGGTGGGCGGGGGTGTAGGGAGTCGCGTGCAGCGGGTAGTACACGCGGCCGTCGGTCCACACCGTGGTCACCGTGACGATGCCGTTGTCCGTCTTGCCCAGCCGGCCCAGCCACTGCCTGCCCACGTGCGCGGTCGCCGTGCCGTCCTTGCGGTCCCCAGAGTCGTCGATCACGATGACCCCGCCATCGTGCGGAGCCGTCGCCGGCTCTTCGCGCAGCAGCTCAAGCCGCCGGTCGTTGACCAGCTCGGCCTCCCAGGGCGACTCGGACAGGAAGAACTGCAGCCGCTGCACCCCCGGCATCCCCGCACCTGCCATCGGTTCCGCCCCTGCCAGGCAGGTGATCGTCTTGTTCCGCTCCCGCGGCGCCAGGAGCCCGGTCAGGTACTCGCGAAACCCCCGCCGCTGAGCCAGGCTGAAGAAGAGGTCGTCGAACCGGGCGGCGTACTCCTCCAACGGACCCGGCGCAGGCGGAAACGGACGGCGAGCGGTCATCTTCAGCCCCCAGCAAGGCAGTTGACTCCTACCACCGGCCTACGACCAACCCGACCTGCCGTCAACCCACGCCACCACCGGATTCAACGAACTACCGCCCGCATCCAGCATGCATTCATCCCAGTCGGCGCCTGCTGGCTCAACCTCCAAGAGGGCTGGTGGCGCATCTTCCGCAAGACCGCCCTGGCCGGACGCTCCTTCGGCGACCGCGACCACATCACCCACGCCACCGAAGTGGCCACAGCCCAGCTCAACGCCCGCGCCCGACTCTGGATCTGGGGCAGACCCGCACCACCCACCAGGCGCTTACGCCGCCGCTATGTGTACTTCCTTTGAGGAATCCAGCACTAGCGATGGCCGGCGGGTTCGCCCGCGTCATGGCGCTGCCCAGCGTGCAGTTGCTGCTGCCGGGCTGGCTCCGTACAGACGACGTGGCGGGCAGAGAGTGACCGTGCCGGAGGCGTCCGTGGCCGTGGAGTTGGAGCGGCTCCGCGGCACGGTCGCCACGGGCTTCGCCGAGGTCAAAGGGTCGCTGGCTGTGCTCGTCGAGCGGTCAGCCCGCAACGAGCGGGACCTGGCGCAGCTCCGCGAGGACACCGAGAAGGACATGGCCGACCTCCGCGCCGATGTCGAGGCCTTGAAGAAGAACCGGTGGCCGCTGGCTGCGGTCGGCGCGCTGACTGGTGTGGCTGGCGCGGCGACGGGTGTGCTGTCGTTGGTCGCCCGTTGAAACGGCCCCCTCTCGCCTTCGGGCGGGAGGGGGCCGTTTCGTTGTGTCCGGGGTCACTCGTTCAGCGGCTCGGCGCCGTGGGCGCGAGCGATGGCCGAGAACTCAAGAGCCCTGCCGTGCGGCGCCGCTCGGCCAGACGACATCGACCGACAGACCCGCGTCGCGCGCCTCGATCACCGTGTCCGCAGTGCCGCCGCCCTTCCCGGACGGAGGCTCCCCGTTCCAGACGGCGACGAGACGCTCGGCCCGCCGGAGCAGGGTCCGATTGGCATCCTCGTACGCGGACCGGTTCGCGGTCTCGTGGTCCAGGACGAGGACCTCGTCAGCGGCCTCGGTGAGCCGGTCGAAGGTGTCGGCGTGGTCGGGCCTGACCTTGTTCTGCCGGTAGTCCTGTGACGGGATGACCGCTACCAGGCGTCCACCGAGTTCCAGCACGACTTCGGCGAAGATGGAGTCGCTGCCCTTCGCGATGCACGACACGCCGACAAGGGCGCCGTCCCCTGCGTACGGCTTCAGCGTCTGCCGCAAGGCGTCGCGCACCAGGGGCACACTGCTGTCTGCCAGGTCCATGTGCCCGGTCACGGCGATGGTCGTCACGTTGCTCCTTCAACTCGACAGGACTTCGCGGATCCTTGCCCGCGCCTCGCCGACCGTACGCGATGCAGACCGACCCACCGTGTACGGGTAGAGCTGCCCGAGTTGCGCACGAACCCGGCTCGACTGCGTACGAGCCGCAGCTTCTGCAGCCTTGTGTGTGTGCGTCACGGCTGCCGGCGTATCGCCGATGAGGAAGTGGCACTCGGCCAGGCCGATGAGGTCCAGGGCGTGACTCCGGCCGGCCTCTGGGCCGCGCGCCGCGAGGGCTTCGCTGATGGAGTGGGCGGCAGTTTCGGCGTGGTGCTGCGGGTCCTTGCGGGCGAGGTCGAGCAGACGGCCGCCGGTGACGCCGGCGAGTTCGGCGCTGTCGAAGTAAGCGATCCAGTAAGGATCTTCTCCGGCTCCGACGTCGGCGAGGGCTTCGGTGCCTTCACTGGTGGCCCGTTGGAAGGCTGCGGCTCTGCCGAGTGCGGCGTATGCCCATGCCTCACGGGTGTGCAGCATCGCCAGTAGCCGTGGGCCTGCGCTGTCGCGCGCGCCCTTCTGCGCGAGGTGGACCAGTTCGAGAGCGTCCTGCGGCCGGTCTCGGTAGAGCATCTGCCGGGCCATGCCCGCGAGCACGTTGGCGCCGAACGCCGTATCACCCCCGGCGTGCGCCGCGCGCAGGGCGAGCTTGTAGTACTGCTGGGCTTGCCGCTGGTGCCCCGAGTCCCAGGCCATCGTGGCGGCCGTGCCTCCGAGCTGGGCCATGACCTGGTAGAGGCGCTGCTCGATGACAGGCGACTGGTGGTCCTCAAGGTGGGCGGCGACCTCGTTGAGCTGACCGACGACAGCTTTGCGGCGCAGGCCGCCGCCGAACTTGTGGTCCCACGCCCGGAACGCGCGCGCCGTCGTCTCCAGCTCGTCGACGTCGCGTTTGCCGAGTCGTCCGCGCCGGCCCGGCTCAGCTGTCGGACCCGCGGGCAGGAGCCATGCTTCTAACGGATCGAGTAGAGCGGCACCGCCGATCGCGGCACCAGCCAGAGCGCGCGTCGCCGCGCGGCGGTCCATCACGAGATCGCTCCGGGTCAGGTCAGAGGCCAGCTGCACGGTCGCGTCGGGGCGCCACGGGGTGTCGTCTTCGGGCGACTCTGCTGCTGGCGGGTTTGGCGGTTCGGGGCTGTCGGGTTGCTGCTCCCATGGACGGTCGGCGAGTCCCACCATTCGGCCCGGGATACGCAGTCCGTCGGCGATGCGGCAGATGACGTCGAAGCTCGTGACCTGCTGCTGGCCGCTGATGACCGTGGAGACCTTGCCGGGGGTGAGCTGGCAGGCAGACGCGATGCGGTTCTGGGAGAGGCCGCCCCACTTCTTGATCAGTGCGAAGGCGGCTGCGAAGTCGTGCTCTGCCAAGGCTCTTCTGAGGTCTTCCCTGTCGAGGACTTCAGGGGCGAGCGGGCCGGGGGTGGTGGCGTCCATGGTGCAACCTCCGGGTTGATCGTAGGCGTTGAGGCGGCCCATACCGAACCAGGAACGAGTGTATTACCGCCTCGGTAACACCTGCCGGTCATCGCGGAGTTGCACGCCGAGGGCGAATCTCGATGCGTGAACAGAAAGTACCCCGGTAACCGAGCGACCGGTCCCGGGGGCATGGCCAACGCTCAAACCAGCGAGGGAGCGTCGACATGACGAACGGTACCGCCCGAGAGCCAGAGGCTCAGGGTTCCACGATGACATTGCGCGTCTACTCGGTAACGAGGCAGGGCCTTATCGCCGAGGACCGGGGAACGGTCACGGTGCTGCCCTGCCAGGACCAGCCGATCGGCAGGAACGAGTTCCCGCCGTGCCAGTGCCCCCGTCACGCAGGCCGGAAGCTGGTCAGTCGGTGACCGTCGTCCGCCCGGAGGCAGCGAGCCGCCCCATCGACACGGCCGTCCTGCGCGCCGACACGGCCGAGATCCTCGGCCCCGAGCCGGTCCTGCCCCGGTACGAGCGAGTGCAGCACCTGGCCTTCACCTACCGGGGATCCATCCTGCAGCTGATCCCCATCGTCGAGAAGCTGAGCCACGATCTGCCCGGCGACGACATCCGGGGCCGCTGCGCCCTGGCCGGGATCGGTGAGTCCCGGCGCCGCCTCGACGAGATCGAGGCGGTCGGTCTCGCCGGAGAGGTCCGGCGCGCCCAGCGGCTGGCCCGCGCGGTGCTGGCCCTGTGCGACCACTACGACACTCTCACGGGCGTGATCATGTGCACCGTGTGCGACCGCCCGATCGGCCCTGATGACGAGTTGATTCCGTACGAAGTCGGCGCCGAAGAGGACGCGAAGTCCGGTGTCGTCCATCCCGGTTGCGCGCCTCAACCTCTCCGCGGCTGACGTCGCCACCCAGCCCCGGTGTCAGGGGCCCCATGGCGGCCGCAGGGTCAGGGCCGCACTCAGAACCCCCGTTACGCCACGTTGCCGGAAGCCGTGGTGTGGCGGGTGGCCCGTCCTGGCCTTGGCCACCGGGCAGACAAGACCGCCGGCGCGGGGGAACCATCCCCCGCTGTGCTCCCCTACGGCCCGACCCCGCGCCGGGGTCCGCACATCCCGTGTTTCACCAATCGATGGGAGCAGACCATGACGACAGCTCTGGACCGTGAGGCGTTCCCCCTCACCCCGCCTGGAGGCCGTTCCCCCTTCAGCATGGAGGCGCCGTCGGCCCCGGATACCCGCCCGTGGGCGCTGCGGTTCGCCCGCATCCCGGACTCCACCGGCGCCGTCCGAATCCCGCCGCACGTGTACGACCATGACCGCCAGGTCAACCTGTCCGACGACGGCGGCCTCCTGACGTGCATGAATAACACGCACACGCCGACCGTGCAGGACGGATCGACGACCAACCCGCCGCCGCTGGACGAGGGGCCCAAGGACTGATGGCCGCGCCCGTCCTGATAGTCGCTGCCTCCGACGACTGGCCCACAGACCGGGTCGTCGTCGAGCTGGAGCAGCGCGGGGTCGAGGTGTTCCGCATGGACACCACCGACTTCCCACAGCGGCTCGCCCTGGCCGGACGGATCGACCAGGCGTGTGCGTGGACGGGCGAACTCGCCACCGAGCACCGGACGGTGGACCTGTCCCGGGTCGGCGCGGTCTACTACCGCGCCCCCGGGGCATTCCAGTTCCCAGAGGGAATGTCCGGCCCGGAGGCACGGTTCGCCGCCGCCCAGGCCCGCGCCGGCCTCGGCGGCGTCCTGTCCGCACTGGAGTGCCGGTGGGTGAACCACCCGACGGCCATGGCGCGCGCCGAGTACAAGCCGGTGCAGCTCGCCGCCGCACGCGCGTGCGGGCTGACCATCCCCGCCACCCTGGTGACCAACCGGCCGGAGGACGTACGAACCTTCGCCACCCAGGTCGGGCAGGTGGTGTGCAAGCCCGTCGCGTCGCCCGTGCTGATCGAGGACGGTCGGCTCAAGTCGGTGTACACGCACCGTCTGACCCCGAGTGACCTGTACGACCTGCGAGGCATCCGTACCACCGCGCACCTCTTCCAGGCATGGGTGAGCAAGGCCTACGAGGTGCGGCTGACCGTGGTCGGCGAGCGGATGTTCGCCGCCGCCATCCACGCGCGCAGCGGCGCCGCATACGAGGACTGGCGCAGCGACTACGGAGCACTGACCTACACCGCTACGACGGTGCCCGACGAGGTCGCCGCGGGAATGACCCGGCTGATGAAGCGGCTGCAACTGCGCTACGGTGCCGCCGACTTCGTCGTTGGCCCCCAGGGACCATGGACGTTCCTCGAGGTCAACCCGTGCGGTCAGTGGGACTGGATCCAGGGCGAGACCGGACTGCCGATCGCCGAAGCGATTGCCGATGATCTGCAAGGAGTCACCTGATGGACTGGAAGCCGTACGCGGCCGACCTCGCGACCGATGCCGCCCACCCGGGCTCGGACTGGTGGGCCCCGATCATGGAAACGCCGCGGCACATGCTCGTGGAGCGCTGGTTCACCCCCGGCAGGGACGGGTGGACGGCCGTGGACGGGCCGTCCGACGAGAGGGCGTGGGCGACGGCCGCCTACTCGGATAGCACGCTGGTCACCCGGATCGGGCCCGTACACGCCGACCACGCCGTCACCGGGCAGGCCGTCACCGGGCACCCCACCTCGTCCTCCACGCTGCCGAGCCTCGTCGTGACGATGCTGCGGCACGGCCGTCTCACCCCGGGCGTGCGGCTGCTGGACCTGGCCACCGGCTCCGGCTACAGCGCCGCCCTGGCCTGCCACCGGCTCGGGGACGACCTCGTGACGACGCTGGACGTCGACCCGTACCTGACCGCGGCTGCCGCCGAACGCCTCGACCGGATCGGCCGGCACCCCCGCGTCGTCACCGCCGACGCCAACAACGAACTGCCCGGCACCTTCGACCGGATCGTGTCCATGGTGTCCATGCCCCGCATCCCCGTCCAGTGGCTGACGGCCCTCGCGCCCGAGGGGCGCATGGTCACGACCATCACGGGCACCGGCCTGATCATCACCGCCGACAAGGACGACAACGGCGGTGCGACAGGACGCGTGGAGTGGGACCGGGCATCGTTCATGGCCACCCGTGCCGGCGAGGACTACCCGCCCGGGCTGAACGACCTGTTCGCCACCGCGGTGGAAGACGACGGCGAGGTCACCACCTCCCCGTTCCCCGTGCTCGACGTCATGCAGGCCTGGGAGGTGTGGTCGATGCTCACCCTGATGTCGCCCGGTATCGAGCACCGCACGGGAACCGCAGACGACGGCAGCCACATGACGTGGATGCTGCACCCGGACGGCTCCTGGGCCCGCGCCTACACCCCGGCAGGCGAGGACATCACGACCGTCCACCAGGGCGGCCCGCGCCGTTTGTACAACCTGCTCGACGAGGTCCGTTGGCGGTGGCTGGAACACGGGGAACTCCCCGTGTACGGCGCCCTGGTCACCATCACCCCGGACGGAGAGACAACCCTGTCGCGAGGCGCCTGGTCCCTCACCCTGTAGCCGTCGGCGCTCGAGGTCCGCGGCTCCGCTCGTCCGCCTGCCCCGTGGCGGACGGACGGACCTTCGGTCACTTCATGAGTTCGGCGAGCGGGCAGCCGATCGCGTCGGCGATACGGATCAGGGTGTCGAGCTTGGGGCTCGAGTGTCCTTGCTCGATCCGGCTGTAGGTGGCGACGTCGACGCCTGAGCGTCCACACACCTGCTGCTGGGTGAGGTCGTGATGCTCGCGCAGCCGGCGGATCTGCTCTGCCACCGCGCGGCGGCGAGCGAGGACCCGGTCATCGGGCTGGGTGGGGCGAGGCACTCGTCCACACTCCAGACCCCGTGATCAAAAGTGATTAGGGTAGACCCTAATTTGTGTGATCTTGGAGGGGCAGGGTAGGGCGGCAGAACAACCCATTCCCCTTTGAAGCAGCCCTCGCCAACCTGCCCCCCAGGCGGAGGAGAGGGCGTCAGAGCGCCCCAGCCTCACCGAGGCTGGGGCGCTTCTGTGCGCACCGGGCGAGATTTCAAAGACTGCCGATGTCGCGATGCTGCGGGCCGAGCCCGCCGTGTTCGGGCTGGTGACCTCCGACCCGACCGTCTCGCGCCCGGTCGACGCCCTCGCCGCAGCCGGGCCCTTGCCATACTCATCGGCGGCCCCAGCCTGGCCAGGCAGAAACGGCCCGCCAGCAGAGCTGACGAGCCGTCATGCCAGATCAGCGGGGTTAATCGCAAACTACATGTCTGCATCTTCGTGTTGCAGGTTGTGGCAGTGAAACATGTATAGGCCTTCCCAGGGTTGGTGTCGCGCCTGAGTAGCGGGCGCTGCCTCGTGACTTGCGGCGTTGGACTCCGGGCGACACAGACGAGGTGGCGTTGCGGGTCTCGGCTGTTCTGGAGGAGGCGTGGCAGCGGCTTGAGGACCGGCAGCAGGCCGTGATCTCGACGATCGCGAACAACCCGCGCACCTCGCGCGTCCTGGCGACGCTGGAGGAGTTCAAACAGGCGATCATCTATTTCCGCAACCATGCGGACGATGAGGCCCGAGCCTTCGTCCAGCGTCAGCTTCCCTGGCTCTACCAGCAGGGCGCACAGACGGCGGCTACCGTGATCGGTTCGCCGTTCACCTGGACGCAGATTCACAAGGATGCGCTCCAAGCCCTTGCCTCCGACTCCTACGCCGACACGGCCAGCGAGCACTCCTGCCCGGACGATCCCGAGACACGCACATACAAAACCTCCCGCCTCGGACGGGAGATTGAAGAGGCGCTACCACGCTTCATGTTCTCCACATCGACCGAGGAGAACCGGCGCTCACGGCCGACCCACATGAACGGGATCTTGCCATCGACAGCCCACTGGCGAAGCGTCATCGGGTGAATCCCCAGACGCTTCGCAGCCTTGGACATACGCAGCAACTCCATATGCCCAACCACACATACACAACACTAGGGATAACTAATGAAGTTGGTGAGCCTGACGAGCCGTCCGGGCGTCCGTCCGGTCGGGACAGAAGTTCAGCGCATCTTCGCACGTCAGGTCGCCCAGACGGACCCAGGCCGGAGGGCCTAGGTCAGGGCAGTACGACGATCTTGCGTCCCTGGCCGGCTGCGAACTGCTCCAGTGCCTGCGGGTACTGGGTCAGTGGCATCCGGTGGCTGATGAACACCTGGGGATCGAGCACTCCGGTGGCGAACAGTTCCGCCGCCCGCTCGTAGCTGTGCAGCACTGCCATGGAGCCGGTGATGGTGATCTCCTGGTTGTAGATGCGGTACGGCGAAATGGTGGCAGTCGTCGCGTAGTCGGAGACCCCGAACTGCAGGAACGTTCCGGCTTTGGCGACCCGCTCCAGGCCGTCCTGGATGGCGGCGCCGTTGCCGGTCGCGTCGACCACCACGTCCCAGCCGCCAGGTCGCCCCAACTCGTCGGCGGAGAGGGCCGCTTGGGAACAGCCCAGCTTCTCGGCCGTGGTCAGCCGTTCCGGGTTGACGTCGACGACGTCAACCGATGCGGCACCGGTGCGCTTGGCCAGCTCCAGCATCATCAGGCCCATGGTCCCGCTGCCGTAGATCAGCACATGGGAGCCGAGCCTGCTGTTGAGCACGTCGTAGCCGCGCACGGCGCAGGACAGCGGTTCGATCAGGGCCGCGTCCTGGACGTCCACGTGGTCGGGCAGCCGTACGCAGTTGGCGACGGGTGCCACGGCGTACTCGGCGGCGCCGCCCGGCACGGTCACGCCGATCGCCTGCCACCGGTCGCAGAGGTTGTTGCGGCCGGCCCGGCAGTAGCGGCACTCGTTGCAGTACAGCGAGGGGTCCACGGCGACCCGGTCGCCGATCTTGAGTTCGGTGACCTCGCTGCCGAGGCCCACGACCTTTCCGGCGAACTCGTGGCCGGGGACTATGGGCAGCTTCGGGGCGAACTCGCCCTGGAGGATGTGCAGATCGGTTCCGCACAGCCCGCAGGCCGCTACGTCGATCACGACCTGGCGCGGCCCGGGGGTGGGGTCGGGCACCGTGGTGACGGTGACCTTGCCGGGGGCTTCGATGACAGCGGCTTTCACTTGACTGCTCCTAGGGACAGGCCGCGGACCAGTTTGTCCTGGGCGGCGAAACCGGCGATGAGGACCGGCAGGGACACCAATGTGGCGGCGGCGCAGAGCCGGGCGAGGAACAGGCCCTCGCTGGTGATGAAGCCGACGAGGAAGACCGGTGCGGTCGAGGCGTTGGTCGCGGTGAGGTTGACGGCGAACATGAACTCGTTCCAGCTGAAGATGAAGCAGATCAGCGAGGTGGCGGCGAGTCCCGGCGCCGCGACCGGGGCGACGACCCGCCACAGCACGGTGAGCAGGCCCGCGCCGTCGACCTCGGCCGCCTCCAGGATCTCCTTGGGCACCTCAGCGAGGAACGAGCGCATCATCCACACCGCGATCGGCAGGTTCATGGCGGTGTAGAGGACGATCAGCGTCCAGACGTTGTCCAGCATTCCGGCGTCCTTGACGATCAGGTACACCGGCAGCAGGGCCGCGATGGCCGGGAGGAACTTCGTGGACAGGAAGAAGAACATCACGTCGGTCCACTTCTCGACCGGCTTGATGGACAGCGCATAGGCCGCCGGCACCGCCAGGGCAAGCACCAGCAGCGTCGAAAGGACGCTGGCCATGGCCGAGTTGAGGAGGAAGGGGGTGATGTCCCGGCTGAACAGCAGTCTGTACTGGTCGAAGGTGAGCGGCGCGAAGGGGGTCGGCGGGTTGGTCGCCGCGTCCGCCTCCTGGTGGAAGGAGGTGAGCACCATCCACGCCACCGGTGCGAAGAAGGCCAGCGTGGCGAGCCAGGCGACGAACGTCCACAGCGGCGACAACCGCGGTGTACCGCCGTGATCGTCGTGGCGGCGGAGGAGCTTCTTGAACCTCGCGCCGGGGGCGGCGAGGGCTGCGAGAGCGGTCATCGGGATACCTCCTCGCGGAACAGCGACGCGATGGTGCGCAGCGCGAAGGTCGCGATCACGATCGAGCCGATGACGACGACGACTCCGGCGGCGGCCGCCTGGCCGTACTCGTACTTGCGGAACATGGTCAGGTAGATCTCGTAGGGCAGGTTGGTGGTCTGGGAGCCGGGGCCGCCCTGGGTGATGGTGTAGACCGCGTCGAAGGTCTGCACGACGTAGATCGTGCCGAGCAGGATGCCCAGTTCGATGTACTGGCGCAGGTGCGGCAGCGTGATGTGGCGGAAGGTCGCCAGGGCGGAGGCGCCGTCCATGCGGGCCGCCTCCAGGACGTCGCCGGGCTGCGCCTGCAGGCCGGCCAGGAGGATCAGCATCATGAACGGGGTCCACTGCCAGACCAGCGAGACCACGATGGCGGGCATGGGGTAGGAGGAGATCCAGTCGACCGTGGGGCCGTTGTCCGCACCGAAAAGCCGGTATACGGCGTTGAGGGTGCCGTTGAGCAGGCCGTAGTCGGGGTTGTAGATGGCGTGCTTCCACAGCAGCGCCGCCGCGACCGGCATGACCAGGAACGGGGAGATGAGCAGGGTCCGCGCAAGGCCGCGGCCGACGAACCTGCGGTCGAGCAGCATCGCCAGGCCGAGTCCGAGGACCACGCTGATGAGCACCACCGACGCGGTAAGAACGACGGTGTTGAGCACCGCCGTGCGCAGCCGTACGTCGGTGAAGACGAACGTGAAGTTGGACAGTCCGACGAAGTGCCGGTCGCCCGGCTTGAGGATGTTCCACTGGAGCGTGGAGATCACGATCGTGGCCACGAAGGGCAGCTGCGTGACGACGATGGTGAAGACCAGCGCCGGCAGCAGCGGGAAGCGGCGTTTCCATTTGCTGACGCCGGTGGTGGTGCGCGGACGGCTGGGCGGTGATGCTTTTCTGGGTGGAGCAGTGAGCGTGGTCATGGACTTTCCTCCGCCAGTGACGGCCGGGTAGGGGGAGTGGTGCCCGGCCGGGGGAGGGCCGGCCGGGCGGTTCGTGCGGGTCACTGGTAGTTCTTGGCGACGTCCTCGGCGAGCTTCTGGCCGTCGTCGAGCGCCTTGTCCACGCTGGTCTTTCCGGCGATGGCGGCGGAGATCTCCTGCGTGACCTTCGTTCCCAGGTCCTGGAACTCGGGGATGGCCACGTACTGGACGCCCACGGTCGGCCTCGGCTGCATGCCCGGGTTGGCCGGGTCGGCGCCCTCGATGGACTTCAGCGTGATGGCACCGAACGACGCGGCGGCCTTCTGGTACTCCGGGATCTCGTACGTGCTGGCCCGCTTGCCGGCCGGGACGCGCGCCCAGCCGAGCTTCTCGCCGACCAACTTCTCGTACTTCTTGCTGGAGGCCCACAGCATGAACTGCGAGGCCGCGTCGGCGTTCTTGGTGGTCTTGGGCATGGCCCACGCCCAGCTCCACAGCCAGCCGCTGCTCTTGGTCTCGACGGTCGGCGCGTACGCGTAGCCGACATGGCCGGAGATCTTGCTGGAGCTGGAGTCCTCCAGCGAACCGGCCGCGCTGGTCGCGTCGTACCACATCGCGACCTTCTTCTGGCTCATCGCGTTGAGGCACTCGGTGAACCCGGCCTGCGGGGCGCCCGCCTCGCCGTGCTCCTTGACCAGGTCGACATAGAAGTTGGTGGCCTTCTTGAACGCCGCGCTGTTGACCTGGGCCTTCCAGTCCTTGGTGAACCAGGTGCCGCCGAAGGTGTTGACCACGGTCGTCAGGGACGCGCCGAGCTCGCCCCAGCCGGCCAGACCGCGCAGGCAGATGCCCTTCATGCCGGGCTCGGCGCCGTCGACCTTGGCCGCGATGTCGGCGATCTGCTGCCAGGTCGGGCGCTCGGGCACCGTGATGCCCTTGGCCTGCATGACGTCCTTGTTGTACATGAGCATCGACGACTCGCCGTAGAACGGCAGGGCGTAGAGCTTGCCGTCGGAGCCGGACAGCGACGTGACCATCGGCTTGAGCAGGTCAGCCTTGTCGAAGCTCGTGTCCTTGTCGGCGTAGGAGCTCAGTTCGTGCAGCCAGCCGTTCTTCTGCCAGATGGGGATCTCGTAGGCGCCGACGGTGGCGACGTCGTACTGGCCGGCCTGGGTGGCGACGTCCTGGGTGACCTTGTCACGCAGCTCGTTCTCGGGAAGGATCGTGAAGTTGACCTTGATGCCGGTGTCCTTCGTGAACGTGCTCTTCGTCAGCTTCTGGATGTCCTCCATCTGCGGGTTGCCGACCATCAGCACGTTGATGCTCTTGCCGCCGCTACCGGAGCTCGAGGAGCCGCCCGCCCCGCTACAGGCGACCAGCAGCGAGCCCGCGGTCGCGGCTGCGGCAGCGACATGGATCATTCTTTTTGTGCGCATGACTGACTCCAGGGAAGTTTCGAGGGCGTGGGGAACCAGGCCCCCGGGCTTGCGGGGGTGGGAGAGGGGGCGAACTGCGGCTCAGACCCGGATGACTTCGGGGCCCAGTAGTGAGTAGCGGTGTGCTTCGGAGGCGGGCAGCCCGGCGTCGGTGACGATCGCCTCGAACTCTGTGACGTCCGCGAAGCGGCAGAAGCTCACGGCACCGAACTTCGTATGGACCCCGGAGAAGACCCGGCGCCTGGCGGCCCTGAGGGCCTGGGACTTGACCTCACTCACCGCGGGGTCGGGGGTGGTGAGTCCGTGCTCGCGGGAGATGCCGTTCGCGCCGACGTACGCCAGGTCGATGACGAAACCGGACAGCATGCGGGTCGCCCAGTGGTCGACCGTGGCCAGCGTCCCGCCGCGCACCCGACCGCCGAGCAGCAGCACGGTGATGTTCTCGGCGGAAGCCAGGTCGCCGGCGGTGGTCAGCGAGGAGGTGACCACGGTCAGTGGCCGGTCGCGGGGGAGTGCGGCGGCGATGAGCTGCGGGGTGTAGCCCTCGTCGAGGAAGACGGTCTCGGCGTCCCCGAGCAGATCCGCCGCGGCGGCCGCGATCCGGGCCTTCTCGGGGACGTGCATGGTGGTGCGGAAGGCGAGCGTGGTCTCGAAGCCCGCGCTCTCCACGGGATGGGCGCCGCCATGGGTGCGGCGGACCAGCCCGTGTCTCTCCAGGAGGTTCAGATCGCGCCGCACGGTCTCCTTGGAGACCCCCAGGTCGGCAGCGAGCTTTCCGACGTCCACGGATCCGGAACGGCGTACCGTTTCCAGGATCCCGCGTCTTCGATCATCGGCGTCCACGGCGACACCTCCGTTTCACGGCTCAGCGCGTTGTGCCCGCGTTGGTTGATTCCCGGAGCCCGGCCCGTTTGGGCTCTGGTGGCCAAATTTCTACAAGGTGAATGCCCGTACTGACCAGGTTCGTCGTAGAGCAGTTCATGACCGAATGAGCCCGTTTTTCGGAGTGGGGATCCCCTGAACAATGCGGTGGAGGGCCCCAGGGCGGGGGAGACCACTGCCCGCTTGTCCGCTGAGCGTGCCTGCTCGCTGCCCGTTTCCCGGACGGATCAGGACACCCGACCGGAGTCGACGCGTAAATCCGGTCGGCACGGCACTGTGGGCAGATGTGGTGGGAGCTCTGTCAGTACCCCTCGGCAATGGAAGAAATTCGATGACCGCAGGAGGCGTCACCTTGAGGAAGCGGTCCGAATTCACCGCAACGGTATTCGGGACGGCGGCCGTTTTCGCGTGGGTGCCATATGCCTCTGCCGCGCCCGACCAGATCCACCCGCAGCCCGTGTTCACGCACGTGAAGACCGAGGCCGCCTTCGACTTCGTAGCCGGTGACATGCGCGAGAACATCACGGTCAAGCCCGACCGTTTGCTGACCATCTTGACGCTGGGGAAGCAGCCGAAGCTGGTCCGGATCACGCCGTCCAGGCATCTCCTGACGCTTGTCGTCGGGGCTCCTCGTCGTGTCAGGCATTGAGGGCGGGGAGCAGCGGTGAGCGCGCCTGCGACCGCCTTGGTCTGTAGGTATGGGCGAGGCCGTCTGGACCCGGATAGAGGCTCCGTCCCGACTGGCGGGGTGGAGCTTTTGCGCGTTGGAAGGGGAATCCGCTGCGTCCGCCTTGGAGCGCCCTTGCCGAGTAGGGGAGACGGCCGCCGAACCGGCTGGGATTGTCCATACGGGACGCGTTCGGGACGCAGGTAGGACACAAGGATGGGAACAGACGGACATGGGCCGGGAAGCATCAATATGCTGCACCCCGTCTGACCTGAGAAAACGTCAAGGATGAGCAAGGATCGGCAAGGGCCGCCAAGATCCTCAAAGGACTCATAATCCGTCGGCCGTGGGTTCGAGTCCTACCCGCCCCACCCTGGCAGGGCTGTGACCTGTGGAAATGCCCCTCGTGAGGTGTCGGACCGTCAACTTTCGCTCAACGGACTGAATCCGCTGCTCATGACTGCGGATGCCGGAAGACGAACTCGCCGCTGAGCGGTTCGATGTCCAGCAGGCCGCAACTCGCGGCCTCGTCGGCCTCCGTCATCCGGTAACGCGTGCCTCCCGCGAGGCCGGTCGCCGTACCGGCACCGACGCCGTCCAGGGCGCCGCGCAACAGCTCCGCGCGCACGGCGTCGCCGAGGGCCTCGATACGGGCGCCGTACACGTGCTGCAGACGCAAGGGGAGGGGGATGCCGGTGTATCCGAACAGTTCCTCAGAAGTGCGTCCGGTCCGCTTGCTGCGCACGTACGGGGGCAGTTCCAGCAGGGCCAGCGGATTTCCCTGCGCCTCGGCCAGGACCAGACGGCGGATCCGGGGGTCCAGCCCGGGGTGGTGCCTGTCCAGCAGCTGCTCGGAGGCCTTCTTCGACAGCGTGGTCACCGGCAGTTCGGGCAGCGCGGCGGTGTCGAAGCCCGAGGGCACCTCGGAGCGCAGGCCTACGACGAGCTTCACCGAGCTGCCGGTCAGCCGACGCCCTACGAAGCCGCACACCTCGGTGCTGGAGATGTCGAGCCACTGGCCGTCGTCGAGCACCAGCAGGAGGGGTTGCTGCGACGCCGCGAGGGAGAGCAGGTCGAGGACGGCGATCCCGAGCGTCATGACCGAGGGGGGTGTGCTCTCGCCCCGGCCGAAGACGACGTCGAAGACCCGCCGGTGCGGATCGTCCAGCCGGTCGATGTTGGTGAGCAGCGGATACAGGAACTGATGCAGACCGGCGAACGGCAGCTCCGGCTCGGCCTCGACGCCGGCCGCCCTCATCACCCTGTGATTCTCGGCCGTCGCGAGTTCGGCGACGTGCCCCAGGAGGGCACTCTTGCCCACACCTGCGTCACCGCTCAGGACGAGAGCCCGGCCTCCGGGGCCCCACGAACGCCGACAGCACCTCCTGCTCGCTTTCGCGGCCGACCATGGTCCCGAAGACCGACTCCACCGTCCCCCACTCTCTTCACCCCGAACGCTCTCACGTCCGTGCACACGTATCACGCCGGGCGCAATCGCGAGGGTACGCCGCCGTCCCTCGCTACCCGGACCTCGAGGGTGGTGCGTTTCCCACAGCCACATGTCGGGCAGCCGCGCGTATGACAGGACGGCGGTGGCCGGCCCCTCACATGCTCGGTGCGGTCCTCCCTCACACCTCACGCAGAAGACTAGATGTCTCCGGGGGAATTCGTCATCCGGCATGGCTGAAAAGATTCTTGTTGCGCGGCCGCCCCTCCCTCCGAATAGGGGCTCGCCGGACGTGCCCGGCACCTCGCCCCAGGTGTGTCCCTTCCACTGCGATACGTGTGTCGTGGGCCGACGCCCCGAGTCATCAGGAGGAACACGAGGGACCACTCGGCCCGCGCGTTCTGGCTCCGCTCACCGGGCCACGGAGAGATACGTGACGTGAAGCCACCGGCGCCGGATGACCGACGTACTGGCCGGCCCGGCTGCGGATGGGACGGCGTGCGCGGAGCGGGGAGCCTGTGCCGTCTGCCATGGCCGCCGACCGACACGCCCTGGTGAACTTGATCGAGGCCTGTTCACCGATACTTCAGCAAGTGCGGTACGCGAAGGAGCTTCTGCTGCCCCACGACAGGACCTCCCCGAGGAAGGCTGAACACGGTGACGACCGCCGCATATCAGGGTGAACCCGGATCCAATTCGGCAACCGCCGCGCGTGCCCTGTACCCCGAGGGCGACGAACTGGCCTGCACGAGCTTCGAACAGGCCCTGGACGCCGTGACGCTCGGCGCCGCCGACGTCGCTGTGATCCCGGTGGACAACTCCGCGGCCGGACGCGTCGCGGACGTGCACCACCTGCTGCCGGAGTCGGGGCTGTTCATCGTCGCCGAGTACTTCCTCGCCATCCGTTTCGACCTGTTGGGGGTGCCCGGCGCGACGCTGGACCAGGTGGAGTGCGTACGCAGTCACGTGCACGCGCTGGGACAGTGCCGCAAGGTGTTGCGGGAGGGCGGCTGGCGCACCCTCGTCAGCGACGACACGGCCGGAGCGGCGCGCGAGGTGGCCGAACTGGGCGACCCGCGGCACGCGGCGCTCGCCCCGCCCGCCGCGGCCCGGCTCTACGGCCTCGATGTGCTGCGTACCGAGGTCGAGGACGACCCGGACAACACCACACGGTTCGTCGTCCTCTCCCAGCACGCCGCCCTGGCCCCGAACACCGGGGAGCCGACGATGACGAGCCTGTTCTTCTGCGTGCGCAACATCCCCAGCGCGCTGTACAAGGCGCTCGGCGGCTTCGCCAGCAGCGGCGTGAACCTCACCAAGATCGAGAGCTACCAGATGGGCGCCGGGCTCAACGCCAGCCACTTCTACGTCGAGATCGAGGGACACCCCGACGAGGAGCGCGTCGCTCTGGCCCTGCACGAGCTGCGCTTCTTCTCCTCCGAGGTGCGCGTCCTGGGGGTGTACCCCGCGCATGCGCACCGGCTGAAGAGCTGACAACGTAGGAGCCCACCCCGGGAGTTCACACACGTGGACCGCTCGCACATGCGCCTGGCCTGCCGAGCTTCGGTCCCGACGCCCGGCCGGAAGGCATCCTTCTGGGCACGAACACGAGTGGCGGCGGGACGCACCCTGTGTCATACCGCCGTCGGTGTGTCAGGACGTTCCGATGCCGTTAAGCAGGGTGTCGACGACGACGTCCGCCGCCTGTCCGGGGCTTAGTGCGGGCAGTTGCCGGGACACGAGGTGCATGAGCTGGGGCAGCAGTGCGCTCGCCCATCCCTTCGGGAGTCCGGGGCGTAGGAGACCTTCGTCGGTGGCGCGTTGGAGGAAGGCGTCGACCTCGGCGATGGACGCGTCGCGGCGTGTGTGGACGGTGTCGTCGGTGAGCATGCGGGTGAGGTCGACGGGCCAGGTGCGGTTGACGGTGATGATGTTCTCGACGTAGCGGTGCAGGGCGACGGCGACGGGTGCCTCGCGCAGTCGCGCGTCCTCGATGGCGTGCTCGATGGCCGTGAGGCGGGATTCGTAGATGGCCGCCAGGAGGTCCTCGCGGGAGGCGAAGCGGCGGTAGACGGTGCGCCGGTCCACACCTGCCTCAGTGGCGATGCTCGCGATGCTCGCGCCGGGATCGGCGGCGAGCATGCGTGCTCCGGTGGACAGGACAGCTTCCAGGTTGCGTGCTGCGTCGGCTCTCACCGCACCGAGTCTAGTGGCGGAATGTGAAGCCTGAGACATCTATAGCCTCTCTGGGGTAGAACCTCATCTAGTAAGTGCTACAGTCAAGTGACAGATAGCCACAGTAATGTCAGCTGTACGAGTCCCATCGTCTAGCGGTGGCACACCGACCCTGTGCGCCACTTCCAGAAAGGCACGTTCCGATGTCGAAGGCACGACAGTCCGCATCACCCAAGGCCGGCGGTGTGGCCGCCGCCATGAGCGCCCTGATCCTGGCGGTGCTCCTGGCGGCCCTGGACCAGACGATCGTCTCCACCGCGTTGCCTCGTATAGCGGAGGACCTGAACGGGTTCGACGACATCGCGTGGGTCAGCGCCGCGTATCTGCTCGCGTCGACGGCGGTGACACCTCTGTGGGGCAAGCTCGGCGACATGTTCGGCCGCAAGCGGCTGTACCTGGCCTCGACCTCGATCTTCCTGAGCGCCTCGGTGGCCTGCGGCCTGGCGCAGAACCTGCCCGAGCTGATCGGCGCGCGCGTGCTGCAGGGCGCGGGCGGCGGCGGCATGATCGTGCTGACCTTCGCCCTCGTCGGTGACATCGTCGCGCCAAGCGAACGCGGCCGCTACCAGGGCCTGTTCGGTTCGGTCTACGGTGTCGCCAGCATCGTCGGTCCCCTGCTGGGCGGCATCTTCACCGACCAGTTGTCCTGGCGGTGGGCCTTCCTGGTCAACCTGCCTGTCGGCATCGTCGCCCTGGCCATCGCCGCGCGGGCGCTGCCCGCGGCCGCCCGGGGCGCCAAGGCCCGCATCGACTACCTCGGCTCCACCCTCCTGGCCGCCATCGCCACCGGACTGGTCCTGATCACGTCCTTCGGTGAGCGCTGGGGCTGGGGTTCGCCGGCCATCGTCGGCCTGATCGTCGCCACCGTCGCGCCGGCCGTGCTGCTGGTGCCGGTCGAGCGCCGCGCCGCCGCCCCGGTCCTGCCGCCGGACATGCTCGCCTCCCGGACCGTGGTCTTCTCCTCGCTGATCGGGTTCTTCGCCAACGCCGCGATGTTCGCCGTGCTGGTCTACCTGCCGACCTACCTCCAGATCGTCCACGGAGTCTCGGCCACCCTCTCCGGCATCCACATGCTGCCCTTGGTCGCCGGTCTGGTCGTCAGCCAGTCCCTGGCCGGGCGCTGGGCCGCACACGTCGACCGCCTGCGCGCGATCCTCCTGGCGGGCTTGCTCGCCAACCTCGCCGGGCTGCTTCTGCTGGGCACCATCGGCGCCGCCACCAGCACCCTGGTGCTGAGCGTCTACTTCCTGATCACCGGCGTCGGCATCGGCATGGTGCCCATGGTCGTGCTGACCACCGTCCAGAACAGCGTGCCCGTCGCCGATCTCGGCGCCGCCAGCGCCGTCGTCACCTTCGCCCGCTCCATCGGCGCGGCCTTCGGTGTCGCCGTCTTCGGCACCCTGCTCAACACCGGCTTCGCCGACCGCACCCACGGCCTGCCGACCGCCGGAGGCTTCGACGCCGCCCGCCCCGACACCATCGGCCGGCTGCCGGCCGCCCTGCGCGACGCCGCACTGGATGCCTTCGCCCACGCCACCTCCACCGGCTACCTTTGGATCGCCCCCACCCTCGCCGTCGGCATCCTCCTCGCCCTCTTCCTCAAGCCGGCGCGGAAGACCGCCGAGACGGCCGCCACCCCCGAGCCCGCCACCGCCAAGGACGCCGTCCCGGCCGCCTGACCCACCGGACAACCGCCCTCGACCGGCCGACGCCCTCACCGGGTGCCGGCCGGCGGCGTGTCCGGACACCGCGCTGCACGCCGCGGTGTCGGCGAGGCGCCAGCGTCTCCCGGGGCGCTCTCCGAGAGCCTCGTCGAGTCGAGTGGCCTGAGCCGGTGTTCGGACAGGCCACTCCGACTGAAGAAGCTGTCGGAGCCCTCACAGGAGGCGGCGAGGAAGCCGATACGGCTGCCGACGAGCCGACGGGCCACGAAGCCGAGCGCGGCGTTGGGCGCCCGGTCCAGCCAGGGCAGGTCGTCATTCCGAATTCCGGTTCGGCCCGATCCCGGGGGAGGACTACCGCTGTGCGGCAGCCTGGCGCAGATGGCGGCTGACATCGCCGACGAGGTTGATGCGGACCCGGCGCTCCACGAAGCGCCACTGCCCAGCACGGCGCTCGAAGCGGTCGTGGTACCGACCACCGGCGATGGGTTGCAGCGGCAGGTCGGGCAGTGCCTGCAACACGGTGACGTACGAACGCGAGACCGCCTTGTGCGTCTGTTCGTCGACCTCGATGGCGACATTGGTCGTGACATGCTGGGTTCGCGGAGTGCCGTCGTCGTAGACGATCACAGTGTCCTGGAACATCTTCTCGATCGCGTCGCGGCCGCTCACCGGCTCGCCACTGCCTGTGAAGGTGGCGTCGGCGAGAAGGACACCAAGCCCCGCGAAATCGCCGTCGTCCACGAGCCAGGCGTAGCGTGCGATGAGGTTCTCGATGGCCCGGTGGCTCGACGGCGGATCGGCGGGCACGCGGGGGGATGTGGACATGGTTTCCTCTGGTCTCCTCGGCTCAGGGCGGGCTGGTGATCACGACGCAGCGGATGAGGCGCCTCTCCGTCGACGCGCAGGAGCGCACCGTAGGGGTCGTTGGGTTCCTCCGCTGCTCAGGTGGTCACGGTGCCCTGCCCTTCGCCCGGCCGGGTTCCGCTCGCTCCGCGGTCCAGGAGGCGAGCATGCGCAGGGCGTCGTGGGAGGGGCTGTCGGGTTGGGCGGTCAGGACGATCAGGCGTTGTCCAGACCCGTCCGAGTCGGCCCACGTGTCGCAGTCGAGGGTGAGGTCGCCCACCAAAGGATGGCGGTAGTGCTTGGTGGCGTAGGTTGCGTTGTTGACGCGGCGTTCGGCCCACCAGGTGCGGAAGTCGGTGTCCTGGATGGTCAGTTCGCCGACGAGGCGGGCGAGGTCGGGGTCGGCCGCGGCCTCCATGCGCAAAGCGGCGACGGCATCGCGGGCGTCGTGCTCCCAGTCCTGGGGGTTCCACGCGAGGATGTCCAGGCGTTTGCCCAGGATGAGGGCGGGTGCGTGGGTGAGCTGCTCAAGCAGGCGTCGCATGGCGGGGCGTACACGTTGGGTCGGTCGGCGACGGCGTGTGCGTGCGTCGGTTCGGTCGGCGAGTTCGTAGAGGTACTGCTGCTGGTCGTCGTCGAGGCGCAGGGCGCGGGCCAGGGTGGTGAGGACGGGGGCGGAGGCGCGGACGCGGCCCTGTTCGAGCCGGGAGTAGCAGTCCACGCTGATCGCGGCGAGTCGGGCGACCTCCTTGCGGCGCAGTCCCGCGACCCTGCGGGTGGAGTCCGTCTTGATCAGGCCGCACTCCCGCGGATCCAGCTGCGCGCCATGAGCCCTGAGAAAGGCACCGAGCACACGGGGGTCGGAGTGTGAGGTCACGGCGTCGGTTCTCCTGGGGACCGCACACCTGTGAGGTGTGCGGGTGATGTCCCGAGGACGGCGGGAGCTGGGTCCCGCCGTCCTCCGAGGGATGTCAGCGGACGGTGGCGTGGGCGGCCCGCTCGATCACGGCGGCCACCAGGTCGGGGTGGGAGACGGCGACCGAGTGGGAGGCGGCGACCTCGGTGGTGTGCGCGTGGGCGCGCCTGGCCATGAAGCGCTGGACGGCGGCGGGGATATTGAGGTCGCGGGTGGTGACGATGTCCCAGCTGGGCTTGGTCTTCCATGCCGCGGTGGTGGCCTTCTCCTCCAGGGCGGACTGGGCGATGGGACGCTGCTCGGCAGCCATCAGGGCGGCCTGCTGGGCGGGCACGTCGGCGGCGAACTGGTGACGGAACTTGTCCTGCTGGATGTACAGGTCGGTGGCGGTGGAGCCGTCGGCCTGCTGGTAGGTGACCGGGTCGAGGGCGTCGGGGAGGGTGGAGCCCGGGTACTTGTTGGTGAGCTCCAGGGCGCTCTCGCCGGGGGCGGGCAGGAAGGCGGCGACGTAGACCAGGGCCTTGACCTCGGGGTTGTCGGTGGCGGCCTGGCTGATGACGTTGCCGCCGTAGGAGTGGCCGACGAGGATCTTCGGGCCCTTGACATGGTCGAGGACCGTGCGCAGGGCGGCGGCGTCGGAGGCCGGGCCCCGCAGCGGGTTCGCGGCGGCGACGACCGGGTAGCCGTCGGCGCGCAGGTCTGCGATGACGCCGTTCCAGCTGGAGCCGTCGGCGAAGGCGCCGTGCTCCAGGACGATGGTCGGCTTGGCGGGTCGGCCGGCGTCGGCGGCCTCGGCGGTCCTGGTCGCGCCGTCGGCGGTGCCGCTGAGGGCGAACGCGCCGAATGCGAGCCCCGCTGTGACCGTCGATACCACACCCGTTACCAGCCGCTTGCGTCCACCCTTGATGCTCACCACGACGAACCCCTCTCAGGTCTTTCTCGGTTTATGGGGCGGGTCGGTACTGCCGACCTTCGTCACCGCCCTGGCTGGTGATGAATTTGTCACCGAGGCCCGTCACCTGTCAAGGTGGTGACACATCTTCTATGGCGACGACGAGCAGCGCCGCACTGCGCAGGACGCCATCGCCGACGTCGACGTGTCGGGGCTGTGGACGGGGCCGGTGGCGACCGAGGTCGTGCCGGCCGGTCCGTTCTGGGAGGCCGAACCGGAGTGCCAGGACCACCTCCAGCGCTACCCGGACGGCTGCACCTGCCACTTCCTGCGGCCGGGAAGGGCGACGCCCTTCCCGGCCGCGCATCTGGGCCCGGCGCACGCGTGTGCCGCTGCGGGCGCATCCGGCAGACCTTCCGCCGTTCTCGCTATGTCGGCCGGGGCTGTCGCCCTACTTCGCCCAAGGGTCGCGCAGGACGATGTCCGCCGGCACCGCCGCCCGGCGGCACACCGCTGTGGCCAGGAAGTCGTCGACGGCGGTGGGCAGATGGGGGCCATGCTGTTCGGTGGCCCCGATGGGCAGCAGCCCTACGGCGTCCCGCGCCGCGAGGGCACGCAGCTTGGCGGCGGTCGGACGGTTGCACTGGACTTCGCTCATCCGTGACTCTCCTCGGCGTGACCGACGCGGTGTGCGGGGCGTCGCGCCGGTCACGGGCGCGGCGCTTGGAGGTGGTCGGCGTCGACCACGGCCTGGGCGAAGGCGGTGGGCGCTTCCTGCGGCAGGTTGTGGCCGATGTCGGCCACGGTGCGGTGCTGGTACGGGCCGGTGAAGTGGCCGCGGTAGGAGGAGCCGTTGCCGGGCGGGGTGAAGGGGTCGAGCGCCGCGTCGAGGGTGACCGTGGGAACGCCGATGGAGGGCTGGGCCGCGAGCAGTTTCTCGTAGCGGTCGTAGCGGTGTTCACCCTCGATGAGACCGATGCGCCAGTGGTAGTTGTAGAGGACGACGGCGGCGTAGTCGGGGTTCTTGAAGGCCTCGGCGGTGCGCGCGAAAGTGGCCTCGTCGAAGTTCCAGTTGGGGGAGACGAGGGTCCACACGTAGCGGCACAGCGCTATGCGCTTGTCGACGTTCTCCATGGTCTTCTTGCCGCGCTCGGTGGCGAAGTACCACTGGTACCACCAGTTGTGCTCGACGGCCGGGAGGGCGGGCTCGAGCTGCGCCTTGCGGTCGGTGATGAGGTATCCGCTGGTGGAGACAAGGGCCTTGACCCGCTCGGGCCACAGGGCGGCGATGATGTCGGCGGTACGCGAACCCCAGTCGAAGCCGGCGAGAACAGCTTTGTGGATCTTGAGGGCGTCCATCAGGGCGATGATGTCCAGCGCGACGGCGGACTGCTCAGCGGTGCGGGGGGTGTGGCGGGACAGGAATCGGGTGCTGCCGTGGCCGCGCAGGTAGGGAACAATGACGCGGTACCCCTGGTCGGCGAGGAGCGGGGCGACATCGACGAAGCTGTGGATGTCGTAGGGCCAGCCGTGCAGCAGGAGGACGACCGGGCCGTGTGAAGGACCGGCCTCGGCGTAGCCGATGTCCAGGACACCCGCCTTGACCTGCTTGATCGTGCCGAACTCGGTATGGGTGGCCGGGGTGATGGCAGGCACAGTGGGAACAGCAGCGCCGCCCGGCGCGTGTGCGGCGGATGCGCTGCTCTGCAGGCCGGACAGGGAGACTGCGGCCGCGCCGGTGCCCAGGCCGACGGCCTTGCTGAAGGTACGCCTGTTGAACATGTGAAGCCCTCCGTCGTGCGTTTCCGGTGACCGGCCCGAGCCCGGGGAAGCCCGCTCGCATCGGCGGTACGAGATCACCGCGGCTCTTGACGCGACGACCCTCGCACGCCATTCGTCACCTGTCAAACAGGTGACGAGTGATAGTTTCGGTAAGGATAGGAGGCAGATCCGAGGCTGCTTCTCTCCGGGAACGGGACCGGCGGCATGCTGAGGGGGCGCCGCTCGATGTGTGTGGCGTTGGCGGATGTCGTGGGTGCGGGCTTGTTGGGCCTGCGGAGCGGGCGCCGCGGCCGTCGGGCGAACTGGTCCGGTGCATCATGGGGCCGCCCGACCTCTGCCGGATCTTGGGACCGGTGGCGCGGCGCGCCAATGCCGTCCGGATACGTGTCGACGACCATGTCGGCCGCCCGCTCCGAACTTATATGCGCCTGCTGGTGACGAGCCTGTGTGCTCCGGTGGCCAGAAAGGCTTCCAGGTTGCGTGCTGCGTCGGCTTTCACTCCTTAAGAGAGTCTCTTCTGTAGAGGATATGGATACTTCAAGCGCCTCTATGCGTCCCTAACGAAGACAAGTGCTACATTGAAGTGGCAGTTAGATGACACGTCCGAACGGACTGAACCAAAGCATCGGGAGAGAGAAAGCGCATGATCACCTACGACCGGCTTTTCATCGGAGGTTCCTGGGGCGAGCCGAGCAACCCGGAGCTGCTCGACATCGCCTCGCCGCACGACCGGTCGGTGGTCGGCCGTGCCGCGCAGGCGCGGCCGGCGGACATCGACCGCGCACTTGCCGCGGCACGGGCGTCCTTCG
The DNA here is from genome assembly GCF_042885015.1 of Streptomyces sp. NPDC058086. NCBI lineage: Bacteria > Bacillati > Actinomycetota > Actinomycetes > Kitasatosporales > Streptomycetaceae > Streptomyces > Streptomyces sp. NPDC058086. The sequence goes on from NZ_JBHVST010000049.1 coordinate 78,712, forward strand.
AGGCGGGCGCGTGGCGTCTGACCCCGCCGGCCGAGCGGATCGCGGTCCTGCGGCGGTTCAACGCACTGCGTGAGAAGAACGCGGAGAAGATCGCGCACCTGATCTCGCTGGAGAACGGTTCGGCTGGATGGTTCACCCGCGCCGGACAGCCCGGCCTGACCCGGCAGGCGAACGCCTTCCTGAAGGCGGCGGAGGAGTTCGGCTGGGAGGAGACACTCGTGCCCTCCGACCCGGCGTCCCCGGTGCGCAGCGTGGTGCGCCGCGAGGCGGTCGGCGTCGTGGCCGCGGTGATCCCGTGGAACTCGCCTTTCTCCTCGGCCACTTCGAAGATCATCCCGGCTCTGGTCGCCGGCAACTCCGTGGTCCTGAAGGTGTCCCCGGAGAACTCGATGAGCATGGGCTTCCTCGCCGAGCTGCTGGAGCAGGTGGGCCTGCCCGAGGGCGTGATCAGCGTCCTGCCCGCGGACCGGGAGACGAGTGAGTACTTGGTGTCGCACAAGGAGGTCGACAAGATCGCATTCACTGGCTCGACTCGGGCGGGCCGTCGTATCGCCTCGATCGCGGGCGAGCAGCTCAAGCGGGTCAGCCTGGAGCTGGGCGGCAAGTCCGCCGCGATCATCCTCCCCGACGCCGACATCGAGAAGGCCGTCGCGGGCGTGAAGTTCGGCTCTCTGCTCAACAACGGCGAGTCCTGCATCGCCCAGACCCGGATCCTGGCACCGCGCAGCCGGTACGAGGAGGTCGTGGCCGCGCTGAAGGAACTGGTGGAGTCGCTGAAGGTCGGCGACCCGGGCGACCCGGACACCTTCATCGGCCCGATGATCCGCCCCGACCAGCAGGAGCGCGTACGCACCTATATCCAGCTCGGTATCGAGGAGGGCGCCCGCCTGGTCGCCGGCGGCCCGCAGATCCCCGAGGGCCTGGAGAAGGGCAACTACGTCACGCCCACCGTCTTCGCCGACGTCGACAACTCCATGCGGATCGCGCAGGAGGAGATCTTCGGCCCGGTCCTCGTGGTCATCGCCTACGACGACGAGGACGACGCCGTCCGCATCGCCAACGACTCCGAGTACGGCCTCTCCGGCGGCGTCTGGTCCTCCGACGAGGAGCACGCCCTGGCGGTCGCCCGCCGCGTCCGCACCGGCACCATCACCATCAACGGCGTGTCCGTCGCCTTCGACGGCCCGTTCGGCGGCTTCAAGGCCAGCGGCATCGGCCGCGAGTACGGCGCGGTCGGCCTCGGCACCTACACCGAGTACAAGACCATCACCGTCTGACCCCCGGGCGGACGCGCCCCCCGGGGTCGCCGCACGACACAGAACGACCGCCGACGGCGACAGGTGGCCCGATCGCCTGCCGTCGGCGCGGCCTTTTCGGCTGCCGGCCGACGCCCTGACTCAGGAGCTCGGAGCACCGCCTTGTCGGCGGCATGGGTGTGAGTCGTCAGACCCGACATGGACACGCGCCGATGTGCCCGGCACCCGCGTCGACGGGAGCGGCCCGCCCTACGGTGGGATCGAACGGAGCCTGGTGGCCGCGCACCCCGGTGAACGTCACCGGACACACCTCACACATCTCCGACGATGGCCGGCCTTGCGCGGTGCGACGTGCTCAGCCCGAACCAGACCCCGACTGCGACAGCCCGCCGACGGCGGGCTCCCGATCCACCCCTGTGAAGACGTGTGTCCCGCGCCGAGGAGATCGGCACGGGACACACGTGCGTGCACGACCCTTAGGGTTGTTCGGTGACGAGTAGCAACGCGACCCGCTCCCCTGTCCTCGAGGGCACCCGCCCGACAACGCAGCCCAAAGCCTGGCAGGAACGACTTCGCCGATTCGGATACGTGGCACGCCCGCGATCCGACATCCGCGAGCGTCTTGTTCCGCCTTTCCCGGAGCCGCCGACCCGCCTGTGGGAGTTCACATGTCTCGAGCCGACACGGGCGTACCGTGTCGCGAAGGCGATGGACTGGCTGGGGCCGGTACTCGTCGCCGTCCTGGCCGGAGCAATCCGCTTCTGGCACCTCGGCAGGCCGCGCAGCCTGGTCTTCGACGAGACCTACTACGCCAAGGACGCCTGGTCCCTGCTGCGGTTTGGCTACGAAGGCATCTGGCCGGACCGCAAGATCGCCGATCCGCAGATCCTGGCCGATCCTCAGGTGATTCCGCTCTCCGACACCGGGGCTTTCGTCGCGCACCCGCCGACGGGCAAGTGGGTGATCGCCCTTGGCGAGTCGATGTTCGGCCTGACTCCGTTCGGCTGGCGCTGCATGACGGCGGCCCTGGGCACGCTGTCGGTGCTGATGCTGTGCCGAATAGGACGCCGCCTGTTCCGTTCGACACTGCTGGGCTGCCTGGCCGGCGCACTGATGGCGGTGGACGGTCTGCACGTGGTGATGAGCCGCAGCGCGCTGCTGGACCTCGTCGTCATGTTCTTCGCACTGGCGGCGTTCGGATGTCTCCTGATCGACCGGGACAGCGCGAGGGCCCGGCTTGCGGCGGCCTTACCGGTCGACGAGGACGGCCGGGTACGCCCGGACGGACACACCGGTGACCATGCCGGGACGGGGGTGCGTCCCTGGCGGCTCGCAGCCGGCATCTTCCTGGGCCTGGCGGCCTCGACCAAATGGAACGGCCTGTACTTCCTTGCCTTCTTCGTGATCCTCACCCTGCTGTGGGACGTCGGCGCTCGACGCGTAGCGGGGGCGTACCGCCCCTACCGCGCGGTGTTGCGCAAGGACCTCGGCTGGTCGGTCCTGTCCCTCGTCCCTGTCGCTGTCGTGACGTATCTGGCGACATGGACCGGCTGGTTCCTGTCCGACAACGGCTACGGACGCCACTGGGCGGACGGCCGCGGTGGCACCTGGTCATGGATTCCGGCTCCGCTCCGCAGCCTGTGGCACTACGAGTACGGGGTGTACCAGTTCAATGTGGGGCTGGACAGGCCCCACAAGTACGAGTCCAACCCCTGGAGTTGGCTGGTTCTCGGCCGCCCTGTGCTGTTCCACTATCAGTCGCCGAAATCCGGACAGGACGGCTGCCGCACGGCGGCCGACTGCTCACAGACGATCCTCGCCCTTGGCACACCGCTCCTGTGGTGGTCGGCATGTTGCGCCCTCTTGTACCTGCTCTACCGATGGGCGCTGCGCCGCGACTGGCGCGCCGGCGCCATCCTGTGTGCGGTGGGTGCCGGATACCTGCCCTGGTTCCTGTACCAGGACCGCACGATCTTCTCCTTCTACGCGGTCGTCTTCGTGCCGTATGTGTGCCTGGCCGTGGCGATGATGCTGGGAGCCCTGCTGGGTCCGCCGGGAGCGACTGGCAAGCGGCGGACACGAGGTGCGGTGGCCGCAGGCGTGCTGGTCCTGCTCATCGCCTGGAACTTCATCTACTTCTTCCCGATCTACACCGGGCAGACGTTCCCGTATGCGGACTGGCGCGCCAGGATGTGGCTCGACACCTGGATCTGAGACCGGCCGCACAGTCTTTGTCGCGCTCGCCGGTCGGGTACGCGAGCGAGCTGCCGGACAAAGATGATCGCGGTCGGCACCTTACGGACTCCGACCACGCGCCGATCCCCGCGCAGGCGACGGCCACGCCATGGTTGGACCACGCTGAGACGCGGTTGCTGGAGCAGCCGAAGATCACCGTTCCCGCCGTCGCGCTGAACGGACAGGCCGACGGTGTCATCCCGCCGACCGACCGGCCCACATCCGGCATTCGTCACTGTCTTGACAGGTGACGAGTGGGAGGACATGCTGGCAGTCGTCCAAGGCGGCGAACAGGACGCCATCCACGATCGACGAAGTGGAGCACGGTCATGAACGAGGAGCTCACCACGGACGCCGCCGCGGCGGTACGGCATGAGCGATACGGCAGGCTTCCCGAGCGCATCCGCTTTGAGGACATGACCGAAGAGGTCGAAGCCGCGGACAGCGGGGTGAACGCATCGTACGACCCCGAAGGCTCGTGGAAGTTCTACTCCTGCCTCGCCCTCGACTTGGGGCTGTAGACATCCGGCACAACATGCCGGAGCTCTTCTCGACAAGATCGCGGCCACAGTCAGGCGCGAAGGCGCCCGCGTGCTGCCGCCAGCCACCGGCCTCCGCCCGGCGGCCGAACGGCACCCCCATGGTGCGGTCGGCGTTCGGTTGGCTTACAGACTCGGGTCGAGCAGCAACTGTCCGGAGGTGCGCCGCGATTCGATGTCGATGTGTGCCTGGTTGGCCGCGCCGAGCGGGTAGCGCGCGGTGATGTCGACGCGCACCTTGCCGTCGCGGATCTGGTCGAACAGGTCTGCGGCGTGCCGCAGCAGCAGTTCACGGCTGTGGATGTGGTCCGCGGACACGGCGTAGATGATCTTGAGCTCTTGGGCAGGTCGAACATCTGCACCATGGGGATGTCGCCGATGAGCGGGCCGTAGTAGACCAGCGTGCCCACCCGCCGCAGCACCTCGGCCGAGGGCCAGAAGGTGCTGGCGCCACCGCCGTCGAAGACCGCGTGTACTCCCTCGCCGCCGGTCAGGTCCTTGACACGGTCCGCGAAGTCGCCACCGGAGAGACGAGGACCTCGTCCGCGCCCGCCGCCTTCACGAGGAGGACCTTCTCCTCGCGGGAGACCAGGCCGATCACCCGTGCGCCGCGTAGTTTCAGCAGCTGGGTGACCATGCGCCCCACCCCGCCGGCGGCGGAGTGCACGAGGGCGGTCCCGCCTTCGGCCAGAGGCGCGGACTCGGTGACGAAGTGGTGCGCGGTGAGTCCCTGCATCATCGTTGCGGTGGCGACGACGTCGCTCCGGATGTCGTCCGGGACCGGGGCGACCTGGTCGGCGGGGACCGAATGGCGTGACCGCCGTGGCGGTCAGTGCGACGCCTGCTGTGAGCGTCGCCAACAAGCGGATGTGTCTCATCGGCTCCGTGTCGCTCCCGGCGCGCTGCGTGCCGCTCACCGGCGCGCCAGAATCCGACGGCCGTGAGACAGGTGTCACTCGATACCGGTGGCACACCTAGGACATGTCAAAAGGGCACGAGGTGGCATGCGTACCTCGTGGCGCGCGGGAAATGCCGCCGACAGTGGTGTGCCGCCGGTCGGAGGGGCGTCGGTCCGCCGTGGAGGAGGGGAAGTCACAGAAAGTCTCCAGTCACCGTCTTGACGGGTGACAGAAGCGATTGCCATGATGGCGTCACCGTCTAAACCGGTGACGCGGAAGTGTCCTGGTCGGCAGACGCCCGAAGACCTTTCGACCCAGATGGGGAGCACCAGTCATGGCAGTCAGCTACACCGCCGTTGTCGACGTCGATGGAGAAGGCCGGAACGGCGGCCACGTCCGCTCCTCCGACGGTCTGTTGGAGACCAGCCTTGCCCTCCCCAAGGAACTCGGCGGCGCGGGCACCGCGACCAACCCCGAGCAGCTCCTCGCCGCCGGCTGGGCCGCCTGCTTCCTCGGCGCCCTGCGCCGCGCCGCCACCATCCGCAAGATACGGCTCACCAGCACCACCATCACCGCCGAGATCACCCTCACCCACGGCGAAGACGGCGAGTTCTCCCTCTCCGCGGTTCTCAACCCCGTTCTCGGTGGTGTCGACCAGGCCACCGCCGAGGAGCTCGCGAACGCCGCCCACCAGATCTGCCCGTACTCCAAGGCCACGCGCGACAACATCCCGGTCACCATCAACGCCGGCGCCGTTGCCTGATCCGTCCCTCCCCTGGACCGCGGGTCCCGTGTTCCCCCTGCACGGGACCCGCCACCCCTCAGCCGTGCCCACACCGTCGACCGAAGAGCGAGGGCAGGGCATGACCTCCATCCTCTGAATCTTCGCAGGGAATCCCGGCCTTCAGGCCGGGCAGGAATGCGATCCTCGGTCTGGAGGCGCGAAGCGCCGGAGTTCACTGCGTCTGCGGGGTGACGGTCAGGCTGGCCGCGTCTGGTTGTCGATGTAGTCCTTGACGATGCTCAGCGGTGCGCCGCCGCAGGACCCCGCGAAGTAGGACGGGGACCAGAACACCGAGCCTGTCCCGATCCGGTTGATCCG
>NZ_JBHVST010000050.1:0-84360 GCF_042885015.1 Streptomyces sp. NPDC058086
ACTTTGGCCCGGTGACGCACAGGACGGTCCCGCCCGAATTCGGGCGGGACCGTCCCGCGGCGCCCCGGACGAACGCCACCCAAGGCGGGTACGTCAGGCGACCGCGGGGTCGAGCAGCCCGGTGCGAAGACGCCTGATGATGCGGGTGATCAGACGCGAGACGTGCATCTGCGAGATGCCGAGCTCCTCACCGATCTGGGCCTGGGTGCGCTCCTCGACGAAGCGCATGTGGATGATCCGGCGCTGACGTTCGTCCAGTTCGGCGATCAGCGGAGCCAGGGACTGGAAGTCCTCGACGAGTTCGAGCGAGGGATCGTCCTCGCCGATGAAGTCCGCGAGAACGGTGTCCCCGTCCGCGCCGTCGTCGGCCGTGAGCGCGGCGTCGAGAGACGAGGAGTTGTAGCCGTTGGAGGCCTTGCGCGCCTCGATGACCTCCTCCTCGGACAGACACATCAGCGCGGCCAGCTCACGCGTGGTCGGGGTGCGGCCGAGGCGGGTGCGCAGTTCGTCCGTCGCCTTGGCGAGCTCGATCCGCGCCTCCTGAAGACGGCGGGGTACGTGCACGGCCCAGCTGGTGTCGCGGAAGAAGCGCTTGATCTCGCCGACGATGTACGGAACCGCGAAGGAGGTGAACTCGACCTCGCGGGTCAGCTCGAAGCGGTCGATCGCCTTGATGAGCCCGATGGTGCCGACCTGGACGATGTCCTCCATCTCGTCCTGGCTGCGGCTGCGGAAGCGAGCCGCCGCGTACCGCACGAGGGAGAGGTTCATCTCTATGAGCGTGTTGCGCGCGTACTGGTAGTCGTGCGTGCCTTCTTCCAGCACGGCCAGCCGGTCGAAGAACTGACGCGACAGCTCGCGCGCGTCCTTCGGGCTGATCTTCAGCGGCTCGTCGATCAGGGGGAGTGCCTCCTCCTGTGCCGTCCCTGCCTGCTGTGCCGTGTTGGTTGCCTTCGCTGCCGTCACGGCTGCCATGCGGTCCACCCCAAATCGTTCGAAGGAATTGAAGACAGAGCCCGTCTGCCCCGTCTCAAGCCGGTCATGCCGTCCAACGCCCGAAACCTGCGGAACGCGTCAGTTCCGCGGCCGCCGGACGTGGGTCCAGGACTACTTCTCGCCGAAGCCCTCTGCCGGATGCACACCGACGGCAACCGCCGCCGCCTAAAGTGGGATCCGAGGTGAGCCAGTGGGCATGGAGCAGGGAGAAAACGGAGCGCGGTCGCCCCTCGCCCGAGACCGGGCGGAGCCGTTCGCGCACCCCGCGCTCCTGTACCGCTCCGACCAGGAGTACGCGGACGGGACGTTGCCGTTCGTGTCCGAGGGCCTCGCCACCGGCCGGCCCGTGGCGGTGGCGGCACCTCCGTCTCGACTGGCGCTGCTCAAGGCGGAACTCGGACCGGCCGCCGACGAGGTCCGCTGGATCGACATGACACAGGCCGGCCGGAACCCCGGCCGGATCATTCCCACCGTCCTGCGATCGTTCGCCGACGCCCACCCCGGACGCCCGGTGCGCATCATCGGGGAGCCGATCTGGTACGGCCGTACACCGCTCGAGTACCCGGCCTGCGTCCAGCACGAAGCCCTCATCAACGCCGCGTTCCGCGGACGTGACGCGACCATCCTGTGCCCGTACGACGCCCGAACCCTCTCCGACGACGTGATCGCCGACGCACACGCCACGCACCCCGTGGTGATCAGCGACGGGCGGCCGGGCGTCAGCCACGCCTACGATCCCGAACGCGTCCTCGCGCGCTACAACGAGACCTTGCCGTACCCGCCGGGAGCGGCCACGGTCCGCTTCGCCGCCCGACTGCTGCCCACGGCACGCGACTTCGCGCTGCGCGAGGCACGGGAGCGGGGGATGGCGCCGTCCCGGTTGCAGGATCTGAACCTCGTCGTCGCGGAGTTGACGACCAACAGCGTGGTGCACGGAGGCGGTTCGGGGACGCTGCGGATCTGGGCCGAGAGCGAGCAGATCGTCTGCGAGGTGCGTGACGAGGGACACCTGACCGACCCCCTGGCCGGCCGCCGCCCGGTGCGCCCGGACCAACTCGGCGGCCGGGGGCTGCTCCTCGTCCACTTCCTGTCCGACCTCGTACGCCTCCACACCGCCGAGAACGGCACGACCGTACGCAGCTACCTCGCCCGGACATGACCGCGGTCGCTCCACCCGGGGGCCGGCCGTGCCCCTCGCTGCTCGCCGTACCCGCTCTACTCGCCGCGGTGCCGCCAGTACCAGAGCAGGACCACGACGAGCCCGCAGAGATAGACCAGGGGCAGGATCAGGCCCGGGACACGGGCCGCGATCACGAAGCGGCTCCGACGGGGGAACAGGCCGATGCGGCCAGGGTCTGTGCCATTGCAGTCTGCTTTCGATGAGCTGCGGGCCGGTGGGGCGTGTGCGGCGACAGCAGCAGACTGATCAGCACGCGCGGCCCGGGTGGTGGGCTCAATGATGACGGCAGGACCCGCGGTTCGGCCCCGTCCGGGTCGGCCGGACTTGTGTACAGGGATTCCGCTCGCGCGAGCGGTACACGGAGAGCGGCTCCCGTTCCGTGGTCGCACCGATACGCGAAGTTGTGTCGACAGGATTCCCGGGGGCACTCGGGCTCCACCACCACTTCGGAAGAGAAGAGGAGAAACTCATGCTCGGAATCGTTGCGGCGATCGTGCTGTTCATCGCATTCTTGATCAATGCCGCGGACCTCTCGACGAACGACGTCTTCACCTCGACCAACGTCATGCTCATAGGGCTGGCCCTGCTGGCCCTGCACGTCTCCGGCGTCGGCGGCGGCTGGGCGACCCGAAGTCGCAGGCGCTGACATCTGGGGTGGGCACCGCGCCGCACCGCGCCGGTCCGTCGAATGCGGCGCGGAGAGCAGGGTAATTGCTGTTCTGAAGTCCGACGCCTGACGTCGTCGTTCCCGAGCTGACGACATCGCACCCCAAGGAGCCCGAGTGACCTACGACGTCGGCGCGTTGCGCGCCCAGATCCCCGCCCTGCGGACCGGCATCGCGTACTTCGACGGTCCGGGCGGCACACAGACGCCGGCGCCGGTCGGCGCGGCGATCGCCGACGCGCTCACCCGCCCGCTGTCGAACCGGGGGAGCGTGACGGCGGGAGAGGCGAACGCGGAGGCTCTCGTCACGGAGTTCCGGCAGACCATGGCCGACCTGTTGGGCGGGTACCCCTCCGGAGTCGTCTTCGGCCGCAGCGCCACCCAACTCACGTACGACTTCTCCCGGACGCTGGCGAAGGACTGGACCCCCGGCGACGAGATCGTGGTGAGCCGTCTCGACCACGATGCCAACATCCGCCCCTGGGTCCAGGCCGCGGAGCGGACCGGCGTCCGAGTGCGATGGGCCGACTTCGATCCGGGCACCGGCGAACTCCCGCCCGCGGCCGTGGGCGAGCTGCTCACCGAGCGCACCCGGCTGGTCGCCGTCACCGCCGCCTCCAACCTGATCGGCACGCGCCCCGACGTCGCGGAGATCGCCCGCCTGGTCCACCGCACGGACGCACTGCTCTACGTCGACGGCGTGCACTACACGGCGCACACGTTCGTGGACCTCGCACGGCTCGGCGCCGACTTCTTCGTCTGCTCGCCGTACAAGTTCCTCGGCCCGCACCATGGCGTGCTCGCCGCCGCTCCAGCCCTCCTGGAGACGCTGCGTCCCGACAAGCTGCTGCCCTCCACCGACGCGGTCCCGGAGCGTTTCGAGCTCGGGACGCTGCCCTATGAGCTCCTCGCCGGCACCCGCGCCGCCGTCGACCTGCTCGCCGGTCTCGGGACCGGTCCTGCGGACGACCGGCGCGCCCGGCTGCGGTCCGCGTTCGCGTCGATCGAGCGGCACGAGCGAGCGCTGCGGGACCGGATGGAGAACGGCCTGGCCGCACTGGCGGGCGTCACGATCCGCTCCCGGGCCGCCGACCGCACCCCCACCCTGCTCCTGACCTTCGACGACCGCGACACGGACGACGCCTACCGCTTCCTGGCGGCGCGGAGCGTGCACGCGCCCGCGGGAACCTTCTACGCGCTGGAGGCATCGCGCCACCTCGGCCTGGGCGACACCGGGGGCCTGCGCCTCGGACTGTCGCCGTACAACGACGAGGACGACGTGGAACGGATGCTCGAGGGCCTGGCGGCATTTCTGAAGTCGTGACCGCCAAGGCTCCCGACGTCATGACCACCGGCACCAGCCAGGGCCTGTCCGGTCGATCACGGTGGAGGGAAGCAGCGGCGCCGCGTCTCCGCCGTGATCGACCGGACAGGCCCTAGGCGGCGGGTCCCCGGGACGCCGTGTCCGTGGAGGTCGAGACCGGTACTCCGAGGGGGCGGGCGAGGCCGATCACGCCTTCGTCCAGGCGCTGCAGATGCCGCAGGACCCGGTCGGTCACGCGGTCGTGCCGGGGAAGGCCCGGCCGGCCCGTCTCCAGCATGGACGCGAGGCTGGGGCCGGTCTCGGCCACGCCTTCGGTGTCGTCGTCCTCGACGCGTGCGACCAGGACGTCGATGTTGTGCGCGATGCGCCGGCCGGCCCCCTTGAGCCGGGGATCCGCCGCGACGGTCTTGCTGTAGGGCAGCAGCTCGGCCGTCGCCGCCAGGGAACGCGCGTGGTACGCGCACGTCTCCAGGAGCGCCACGAGATAGCGCGCGGTCTGCCGGCGGGCTCGCAGCGGGGTGATCGGATGGGTCAACGGCTGCGTGGAGGACCGCAGATCGTCCAGGGCCGTGTCGAGATCCCGCGCCTTGTCCAGCAACTCGATCGCCGGGCCGCCGCTCAGCTGGTCGACCGCCGCACCGGTGACCTCCCCGAGCCGCTTCAGGACCGTGGCCAGCAGCTCGTCGGTACGGCGGTCCGTGTTCACCGGCAGCACCAGGGCGGCCGCGATGACACCACAGGTGGCGCCGAGGGCCGTTTCCTCGATACGAAGGACGAGCACCCCGGTGCTGTAGGTGTTGAGCAGCGTGTACAGCAGGCCCAGCATCGCCGTGACGAAGAAGGACATCAGGGCGTACGACAGCGGCGCGGTGAAGAACATCGCGAAGATGAACAGCAGCACCAGGGCGAACGCGGTCCAGGTGTGGGAGCCGACCAGACTCGCCAGCAGGGCACCGGCGACGACACCGAGGACGGTGCCGAGCAGCCGCCGGTACCCCTTGACCAGGATCTCTCCCGTGGACGCCGTGTTCAGGAAGACCACCCAGCAGGTCAGCACGGCCCAGTACCAGCGCTGACTGGAGAGGAACTCCCCACCGACGATGGCCAGGGCCGAACCCACCGACACCTGGACCGCGGTACGGGTCGTCGGACGCTTCCACCCCGTGGGGTCGTGCGCGTCCTCCTCGGCCTCCTCCGACCCGGCGATGGCGACGTCCTCCGCGTCCAACTCCTCACGGGAACGGGTCGTCGACGGTGTGTCGTCGGACTCGTCCTGCGGCCCGTCGAGGGCGAGCCGCAGTCCCAGGACGGAACGCCCCGTCTCCCCGATCCCGCGGAAGACGTCCTGGACGGCCGCCGAGGCGCGCGGCAGGTTCTCCTCGTCGCGGTAACCGAGCAGCCGGTTGCGCACGTGGGCCATCCCGGTGCCGCGGTCCTCGGCGACCGGGCGCAGGACGAGAAGACGCAGTGCTTCGAGATCACGGCGCAGGATGGCGGTGGTGTCGTCCTGCGCCCGGAGCCGGTCGCTCGCCGCGGGCACGGGCGCATTCGGCAGATGCAGGGTGAGCGTGTCGGCGCGTTCCGCGCTGCGGGCGGTCAGGATGAGCACCCCGAGCCGCTCGGCGGCGATCTCGGCGTCGGCGATACGCCGCTGCACGAGCGCGGCGGTGGCGCGGTCGCTGGTCCCCTCCTCCAGCCGCCCCTGGATCATCATCGCGCTCTCGTGGAGCCGGGCGGTGTGCCGCCTGACCTCCTCCAGAGCCTTCTCCACCCGGTCCGGGCCGGCGTCCAGCAACTCGATCTGGGCGGACACCAGTTGCGCCAGACGGGCCCGGAAGGCCGCGCGCAACCGACGCAGCACACGCTCGGGCGTCTCCGGAACGACGACGAAACGCACCAGCGCGCTGCACACGAACGCGACGACCAGCGTCCCGCACAGCCCCGGCAGACCGGGGACGCCGGCCCTGACGAACAGCGACACGAAGTAGACCTGGAACCCGATGAGACCCAGCGCCGTTCCGCGATCACCGAAGCGGCGGCTGTACACGGCGGCGAAGATCAGCGCCAGGAAGAAGAGGTCACCCGCGACCACATGGGTGCTGAGCAGCGCCCCCAGCGACATCGCGGCGAGTGCCACGACCAGCCCGAGCGCGAGCGTGACCGCCTGTTGGCGCCGCTGCTTCTCCTTGATGGCGAAGGTCGCGGCCATGGCCGCGATGGAACCGGCCACCAAGTGAGTCTTACCGGCCCCGACCAGCGCCAGCACGGCGAGCGTGAGCGCGATGGCCCCCACCGTCCGCAGCCCGGCCATGAGCCGCAGCAGCCCGGGGTCCGATGCCGCGAATCGGTCCCAGATCCTCGTCCGGCCCGGCCGTGTCGCTGTCCTCACGCTGTTGTTCTGCCTCGCTCTCCGCCATGATCAGCGGTTCCAGCATGGCACGTGCCGACGCCCGCGCGTCCTTCCCGGCGTCCGCGGCGACCCCGGGCTCAGTCGGCCTCGCTCAGCGCGGGCGTCAACTGCGCCCAGGGATTTGGAGGTTCTCCCGTCACGGGACCGCAGACCGCCGCGCCGCGTTCGCGCGCGGTGCGCACGGCGAGCGGTACGAGCGCCTCGGGCACACCGTAGACGAGATGGCAGAACCGCTCGGGCGGGTGCCGCGCGGTCCACGCCGGTCTGCTGAATGCCGACACATAGGTCGTCCAGTGCCCCTCGAAGGTCACCGTCAGGTCGGCGACGCGCGCGTACCCCGGCGCCGGGTGCACCCCGGGGTTGAGCACGACGGTCGTGGTGCCCAGCCGGCGTACTGCCCGCACCAGCCTTCGGCAGGCGGGCAGTTCGGCCGGGTCCGAGGTCACCCGGTCCAGGAAGCAGCCGTCGGCCCCGTACCACTCCCGGTGCCGTACGACGTCCTGCGCGACCTCGGCCGTGGAACGCGCACCGTAGTCGGTGTCCACATAGCCGAGCAGGCGGGCGCCGGCCGCCCGCAGTGCTCCGGCCGCCGCGGTGAACGCCGGGTCGGGGCCCGGGCCCGGACCGTTCGCGGGATTGATCACCACCGCGTACGTACAGGACGCGGACGTGATCAGCCGGTGCCAGGCGCCCGGGTCCTCGGCCGGGTGGACGTACAGCGGAATGAGCAGGCTCACGGCGCCCGGCCGCCTTCCGGCCGGAGGGACGTCGCCGCCCAGAGCGCGGCCAGCGACTCCTCCAGGGCGTACGACGGCCGCCAGTCGAGGCTGTCGCCGGCGGCGGCGATGTCGGAGCACTGCCACGACACGGCCCCCGAGCGCGCCGAGCCGCCGCCGTCCTCCTCGATCCGCCCCCGGAACCCGGCGGTGTGGGCCAGCGTCCGTACGAGCTCGCGCACCGGGACGGCACGTCCGCCCCCGATGTTGAGGACGCGCGGCAGGGGCCCGGGCGACGTGGCCGCGAGCACCGCCGCCCGCGCCACATCTCGTACGTCCACGAAGTCGCGGTACGCCGACAGGTCGCCCAGCCGGATCACCGCGTCCGCGTCCGGGCCGGCCGCGCGCAGCAGCCCGGCGATCCGGCCGGGCAGCCCGGTGGGCGGGGCGCCGGGCCCCACCGGGTTGCCGACGCGCAGGACCACCGCGTCGAGACCGGAGGTCGTCACGGCGACCGTCCCGGCGAGTTTGGTGGCGCCATAGGGGGTGACGGGACGGGTGGCCGACGTCTCGGTCACCCTGGTGTCCGGGGTGCCGGGGCCGTACTCGGCGGCCGAGCCCAGCTGGACGAGGCGTGCCGAGGGCGCCGCCTTCCGCAGCGCCGCGCACAGGACGGCGGGGCCACGGGAGTTGACCTCCGCGAGGGTCACGGCGTCCCCGTCGGTCGAGCCCGCGCAGTTGATCACGGCATCGGGCGCCGCCGACTCCAGGGTCTTCGCCAGCCCGTCCCTACGGGCGGTGGCCAGGTCGATGTCCAGCTCCGCGTCGGGCGAGCGACCGCCGCCGAACACCCGGGCGCCCGGCAGGGCGCGCAGGTGCTCGACGACGTGACCGCCCAGATACCCGGTGAAGCCGAGGACGAGAATGCGCATACGGTGGTCAGGCTCCCTTGAGCAGCATCGACTTGCGGGTGGTGAACTCGGCGTTGGCCCGGTCGTAGTCGTCGGGGCGGCCGATGTCGAGCCAGTACCCGTCGAAGTCGTACGCGTGCGGCGGGTTCTGTGCCCTGAGCAGATCGAGCACCAGTTCGTCGAAGCCCAGCGGCAGCCCGGGCGTGTAGCCGTCGAGGGTCGACCTGGACAGCCCGTAGACGCCCATGGAGACGCGGTAGTCCATGCTCGGTTTCTCGGTGAACGCGACGACCTTGCTCCGGTCGGTGGTCAGCACGCCGAAGTCTATGTGCACCTTGCGCGCGTAGGTCGCGATCGTCAGCGGGGCGGCCGAGGCCCGGTGCTGCTTCAGGATGTCGGCGTAGTCGAGGTCGGTGAGGACGTCTCCGTTCATCACGAGGAACGACTCGGGCAGGCGCTCGCGCATGGTGAGCAGCGGCCCCATGGTGCCCAAGGGGCTCTCCTCGGTGGCGTAGTCGATGGCCATGCCCCACTGGGAGCCGTCGCCGACGTAGGCGCGGATGATCTCGCCGAGGTGGCCGATGGCAAGCGTGCAGTGGGTGAAGCCCGCGGTGGCGAGCTGGCGCAGCACGATCTCCAGGATGGCGTGCTGGTCGCCGATGGGCACGAGCGGCTTGGGCAGCGCGGTGGTGTAGGGCCGCAGCCGGACGCCCTTGCCTCCCGCCAGGATCACTGCGTGCATAGGGGCTCCTCCTTCGTGGACGTGCCGGACAGGGTCAGATGTTGTAGATGCCGGTCTTGTACCGGGCGAGGTTGGCCGGGTCACGGAAGAACTCCACCGTGTGCGCGAGCCCTTGCTCCAGGTCGTGGCCGGGACTCCAGCCGGTCGCCTCGCCGAGCCGGGTCGCGTCGGCGACCAGCCGCATGACCTCGGAGTTCGCGGGCCGCATGCGCTGCGCGTCCTCGCGCACGTCGATGGCCGTGTCCATCACCTTGCCGATCAGCGTGACCAGGTCACCGACGGAGATCTCGCCCCCGGTTCCGGCGTTGAAGGTGCGGCCGACCACCCGCTCGGCGGGCGCGGTGCCCACCGCGAGGAACGCCTGCGCGGTGTCCTTCACGTAGGTGAAGTCCCGGGTGGGACGCAGATCGCCGAGGGTGATGGTGTGCGCGCCGGCCGCCACCTGCCCGATGACGCTGGGGATCACCGCGCGCATCGACTGGCGCGGCCCGAAGGTGTTGAACGGGCGCAGGGTCACCACCGGGGTGTCGAAGCTCGCGTGGTAGCTGTCGGCGAGCCGGTCCCCGCCCGCCTTCGAAGCGGCGTACGGGGACTGGGTGTTGATCGGGTGGTCCTCGGTGATCGGCACGGTCTGCGCCGTGCCGTAGGTCTCGCTCGTGGAGGTGTGCACCAGCCGGGGTGTGCCGAGGGCGCGCACCGCCTCCAGCACGTTGAGCGTGCCGGTGACATTGGTGTCCACGTAGCTGTGCGGTGCCTGGTACGAGTACGGGATCGCGATGAGGGCGGCCAAGTGGTAGGCGCAGTCGGCGCCTTCGAGGAGGCCCCGGACCGAGCCGGGGTCCCGGACGTCGCCGAGGACGATCTCCACCTGGTCGAGGACGTCGGTGGGCAGGGTCTCCAGCCAGCCGTAGGAGGCGAAGGAGTTGTACTGCGCCATGGCCCTCACCCGGTGTCCCGAGGCGACCAGCGCCTCGGTGAGGTGTGAGCCGATGAAACCCTCGGCTCCGGTGACGGCGGCGAGCGGTGCGGAGGTCAACGCGTGGTCCTTCCGGTCGGTTGCGCGTGTGATGTCAGTGCGTCGGGCGCGGCCCGGGGGCCGGTGTCGTGCGGTGGTGGTCCGGAGGTCAGGCATGCGGCGCGGGCCGCCCGAGCAGCCGTAGCGCGCACGCCGCGAGACACAGCGCGGCGGCGCCGCAGCACAGCGACAGCACCCCCGCGCCCGGTGGGAGATGGAACACGGTGACGGCCGCGGCCCCGCCCGCGGCCGCGAGGCACACCCCGGCGGGCGTCCAGGCCACCCCGAACGCCTGGAGCAGCAGCGCGGTCCACAGGGTCGCCGCGAGCAGCAGCAGCGGGGTCGGCTCGGCATCGGTGAGCAGGGCCGCGGGCAGCAGCGGCAGCAGGTAGGCGAACAGACAGAGGGCGAGCACGCCGGCCGAACGCAGCAGGAACGCGGCCGGGGTGGCCGTCGCCCGCAGCGCTGCCACCGACATGCCCCGGTAGCGGTACAGCAGCCACTCGGCCGGTCCCATGCTCACGGTCAGCACGATCACGGCGTACGGCTCCCGGCGGCCCTCCAGCAGCACCATCGCCCCGGCGGCCAGGCCGAACAGGCCGTACGGCAGCGAGCGCAGCAGCCGGGGCCGGGTGCCGTCCGGGACGGGTACGGCCGCGAGGGTGCTCCGCAGGGCCCAGCCGGCCGCGGCGACCGTACCGATCAGCGCCAGCAGCGGCAGTCCGGCCCGCAGCACGGTGCCCGGCTCCCACCACGGCAGGACCGCCGCCCCGGCGATCAACGGGGTGAGCGCGGCCAGCAGCAGCCGTTCCCGGCCCAGCACCAGCAGCACGCCGGCCGCCGCGAGGTACGCCGACTGCGCGGCCGCGACCAGGGCCGCCGGATCGGGTCCGGCGACCAGAGCCCCGGCGGCCGTGGCCACCGCGGCGCCCAGGGGCGCGCCCTTGAGAAGCGTGCGGCCGGCCTCCCGCCGCCCGGTGGTCATCCGCAGATAGGCCCGGTGCCCCAGCGCCTGGCCCCAGGCCCAGGAGACCAGCCCGGCCACGATGAGGACGTGGGCGTGCCGGTCGGCGTGCCAGAGTCGCCCTGTGAGCAGGTAGGCCAGTCCCGGCAGCGCGAACAGCGCCCCGCGCAACGCGCATCGCACATGGTCCGGGCGCCACGGGTCGGCCGGCTTCGCGGGCTCGGGGAAGGTGCGCGGCACCCGTTCGAACAGGGTGGCGGCGAGCGAGAAGAGATGGGGATGCCCGTACCGCTCCTGGATGACCTCGGCGGTCAGCCCCTCCGATTCCAGCAACGCCGCTACCTCGTACGGATGGACGGCGGGCCCGATGCGGTCGGCCAGCTCCGCGGCGAGCCGGTCGACCGCGTCCCGGTCCGGGCCGTGATCCGGCAGGCGCAGGGCGAGCGTGCGGTCGTCGGCGAGCCGGAGGGCCAGCGTGTCCTGCTCCGGCCCGCCGGGTACGAGCTCTATCGGCCCGCTCATCCGGCCATGCTCCCCGACTGTGCGCCCACCGCCGCGAGTTCGGCGTCGGCCGTGGCCCGGTCGGCGGTCCACGGCTCGCGCGGTGTGATCCGGCCGAGCGCCGACAGCTCCAGGTAGATCGAGCGGAAGGTGTCGACGGTCTGGCGCAGGGTGAACTGCTCGATCACGCGCAGCCGCGCCGCCTCGCCCATCGCACGGCGGCGGTCGGGAGCACCCAGCAGTTCTAGCGCCGCCGAGGCCATCGCGGCGGGATCGCGCGGGGGTACGACGAGACCCGTGTCGCCGACGGCCTCCCGTACCCCGCCCACGTCCGTGGAGACGGTCGCCCGTCCGCAGGACATGGCCTCGATCAGGGTGAAGGGGAAGCCTTCGCTGATGCTGGAGAGCATCACGACGTTGCCCGCGGCGTAGGCGTCCTTGATGTCCTCGACGCGGCCCTCGAACGTGACCGCGTCCGCGTGGCCGAGTTCGGCGGCCAACGCCTCGCAGCGCTCCCGGTACGCCTCGCCGCCGCGCGGCGTTCCACCGAACAACCGCAGCCTCAGGGAGGGGAGTTGGGCCCGGGCGAGGGCGAAGGCGCGGATGAGGGTCTCCAGGTCCTTGATCGGGTCGACGCGGCCGGCCCAGCTGAGGGTGGGCTCGGTCGGCTCGGGACCGGCCGGCGGGAAAGCGGCGGGGTCCACGCCGTTGTAGACGGTGCGGATCGACTTGGGGTCGGCGCCGCCCTGTTCCTCCCACAGCCGGTTGTAGCGGTTGCCCGGCGTGATCAGGGCTGCCCGCCGGTAGGTCTCCTCGGCCAGCAGCCGGAAGAAGCCCAGTACGACGGCCTTCACCGGCCAGCGGTAGGGGGCGGTGCGGTAGCCGAGGTAGCGCTCACGCAGATAGACGCCGTGTTCGGTCAGCAGCAGGGGCACGCCGTGCCGTTCGAGCGCGGCCAGGCCCGGCAGTGCGGCGACGCCGCCGCTGACCGCGTGGGCCACTCCGTCCTCCGGCAGCGGTGCGGCCAGCGGACGCAGCGCGTGTTCCAGCAGGGCGGTGGCGGTGAGCGCATCGTGCAGCGTCGGCCGTGCCTCGCGCACGGCCAGTCCGGGCCGGTTCCAGACGGCGGTCAGGATGCCGATCGCCCGGTCCCCGCGAAGGAAGGGACTCAGCATGCCGTCTGCGGCGGCCCGCGCCATCTCGTACAGGGCGGTGCCGAACCTGTCCTCCGCACAGGGATCGAGCAGGGCGGTGAGGAACCGCTCGTATGCGGTGGCGAGTTGATTGCGCCGACGACCGCGGGGCGGCCGGCCTTCGGGCGCGGGCCCCCACATGGGGACCGCGACGACGCGCGAGACGTGCGGGGGGATGTCCCACACGATCGGTTCGCGTCCCGTACCGGTCACGGCGACGACGTCGAAGTCGATGTCGGGCATGCCGCCGACGAGCTGGTCGCACCAGACGCTGACGCCGCCATGACTGTGCGGATAGGTACCTTCGGTGAGCAGAGTGACGCGCGTTGACTTGGGGCGTCGCGCGCCGTGGGGAACGTGCATCGATGTGCTCCACGGCCGAGTTATGGGGTGGTCGTGCCGGTCCCGGCCGCCGGTGGTGCGGCCGGGACCGTCTGTCGGTGCGCCGTTCAGTTGTCCGGGGTGTAGGGCACCTGCCGGGTCGCACCGGCCGGTACCCGGGTGCGCGGAGCGGTACGGGTCGCCGCCGCCTTCTGTGACACGTCGACGGTCGCGGACAGCGACGGGGTGCTCGACGGCAGGGCGAGCGCGAGCGGTGCGCCCGCCGACGCGGTCCAGCCGGACACCTCACCGGCGTACGCGGAGCCGAAGGCGGCGGTGCCGTTGGTGGTGCCCGTGGGCATGGTGGCCGTCACCGCGACGCCGCTGGGCGCCTGGACGGTCACCGTTTCGCCGATGCGGTAGGCGGTGATCCGACCGGCGGAGACCGCGGTCTTCCAGGCGGCGCGCCGCTGCAACTCGGTGCCGATGTCCTTCATCCGCAGGTTCACCACGGGGGTGTTGTCCGCGAACAGCGCGTCGTACCCGCCCAGGACGCCGTCGAGTACCGGGTACGCGATGCGGTCCTCGGCCAGGTTCGACTGGTGGATGAAGTGCGGCTTGGGGTCGTTGGAGAGGACGTGTCCGAGGTCGATCCTCGTCTCCAGCGGCACGATGTGGTCGGCGTAGCCCGTGCTGGTGTCCAGCGGCGCCGACAGGCAGGTGGAGGTGTCGGGGTGGTCCTCGCAGATGCCGCTGCCGCCCTGGGCGCGGCTGGTGTAGATCCAGTTGTACTCGTCGACCTGCTCGGCCGCCCGGCCCGCGTTGTAGAAGACGTTCATCGGGTAGCGGGGGACGGTCGTGGCGGGACCGACCTGACGCTGGTCGGGCTCGCGGGAGTTGTCCGAGCCGAGCCAGGTGACGCCGTTGTCGGTGAGCGCGGGCGTCAGGTTGGGATTGTCGTCGGGCTGCTGCGGCAGCACCTTGAGCCCCGAGTGCTCACCGGTGATCAACTCGCTGGTGTCCAGGGGCAGTCCGGCCGCCTGCCCCCAGGCGCGGTTGGTGGCGATCTCGTCGGAGATGGTGGTGCGGCCGACCCACTTGGTGCTGCCGTCGGTGTTGGTGGCGCACTTCCAGGGCACCACGGTGGTGTCCTGCTCGCAGCCGAGGAAGGCGTGCGTGTAGGTGTGGTTGATCCAGCGGAACTTGTCGCGGTCGGCGATCAGCTTGTCGGCCAGCAGGTCGACCCCGTTGTTGTCCGTACGCTGGTCCACGCTGCCCGCGCCGTTGAAGGCGAGGTCGAGGGTGAAGTTCCGGCTGCTTTCCCAGGCGGCGGCTTGGTCGACGTCCGCCGGGGTCATGCGGATCGGGTTGGTCACGCCCTCGCCCTGAGGGCAGTCGATGTCGCCGGGCGTGCAGTTGAGCTGGGTGTCCCAGCGGTCGTCGGCGGCGAAGACGTCGTCGACGTGCACGGCGAAGTAGTTGCGCGAGGCGCCGAGGTGCACGCCCCCGGTCATCCACTCCACGATGCCGCGGGCCAGCAGCCGGAACTGCTGCTGGTACTGGTTGTAGACGAACGTGACGACGAGCTCGCGCCGTCCGTCGTGCCGGTACTCGCCCACCAAGGAACCCCGCGTCGACTGCCCCGGTATCGGCGCGTCGACGTACGGGGTGAAGTCGGCCCCGGCGGCGGGCGTCGACAGATAGGCGTAACTCTCCCCGACCGTGGGGGAGTTGTCCTCGAACGGCACGGTGCCGTCCAGATAGCCGAAAGGGCCGGCCTCGCCGGCCGCCGTGACCTGGGCCTGCACACCGTCGACGCTGCCGGAGTAGCCGCCGCTGACGGGGTACTTGAGCCCGGCCTCCGGACGCGCGTAGGTGTACGCGTCCACCTGTGGGATCGCGTACGTCTGCTCGTACGCGGCCAGTGCCGCCATCTCGGCGGAGCCCGCCGGGAACGGGTTGTCGTTGGGCAGGACGACGGCCTGGAACTTGGCGCGCGGACGACCGCCCACCGTGTCCGCCAGGAAGCCGGCGTCGATCACGGACCTTCCGGACTGCTGGAGGTCGACTTCGGTGTACGGCGTGCCCGCGGCGTCCAGTTCGGCGGCGATGGCATCGGTCGACGGGCCCCTGTCGCTCACGACCAGCACCCGCAGATCGATCCGGGGTGTGGTGTCGTCGGCGCGGGCCGTGCCGGCCGGCAGGCCGAGCGAGGCGATGAGCGCGCCCACGGTGAGCGCGGTTCTGCGTATGGTCCGCTTGGTCCGCGGCATGCGGCGAAGTCCCCTCCCCGGGCAGGGGTGAGTACAGCTCCTTCGGAGCGGACGCACCCCCTTGCGCGACGCCGCCGCCCCCCTCAGGTGCCGGTCGCCGACGCATCCGTTGCGTCACATAGTGGTGTCTGTGTGTAGCTTTCGTGGTCATGCTGCGAAACGTGACGGAAAAGCGCAGGCGTCCAATCGGTCATCAAGGTGTCCGGAACGCCGATCCGTCGATCGCCGCGGAGTGTGGAGCGAGACTGCCCCATGGGCCCCGTGGGCTGGTCGTGACCTGCGCCGGAGCGGATACGGAGCGAGGGAGTCCGTCGCGTTGCGGCGCCACCGGTCCAGACCAGGTGAACTTCACGTGTCCGGGCCGGAATTGAGTCGCCCGGACCCCGACATGCCGGTGGCGGCCGACCCGCGCGCAGCGCGAACCGTCCGCCACCGGGGACCAGGTGGCCCCGCGGATGCCCCGTACCGGAGCTCGATCCGACGTGGTCACCGGTCTGCCGTCAGGAGCAGAGCACGCGGGTCCCGGGTGTGTAGACCGGACCACCGTTGGAGTTGGCGCTGTCGCTGAACTCGGCGTAGAAGTACGAGTAGAAGCCGATGTTGCCGTTGCAGCCGGAGTCGGCGGCGATCTGCAGCGTCAGGGTGACGGTCCGGCTCTGACCGGGCGGGATGGTCGCGCCGTAGTTGGCGCCGAGGTTGGCGGGGCCGGTACCGGAACAGGGGGCGCTGCCGGCGGCTGTGGTCAGACTGCAACCGGTGAAGCTGTACTTCAGGTCGGGGCGCTGCGTGGTCAGCCACGTGGGGT
This sequence comes from Streptomyces sp. NPDC058086, assembly GCF_042885015.1. Taxonomy (NCBI): domain Bacteria; kingdom Bacillati; phylum Actinomycetota; class Actinomycetes; order Kitasatosporales; family Streptomycetaceae; genus Streptomyces; species Streptomyces sp. NPDC058086. The sequence continues at coordinate 16,016 of NZ_JBHVST010000050.1, forward strand.
CGATCGTCTGGTAGATGAACCAGACGTCGTACGTCCTGTTGTTGGTGATCGTCATCGACAGGTTCACCGTGCCGCCCGGGTGGGTGGTGGCGCTGTCGGTCGTGAACGTCAGGTCGGCCGGAGCCGGGTCGGCCGCGCTCGCGCTGGGGGCCAGACCGAAGACGGCGAGGACAAGGGCGAAGACGGCGGTGAGACCGAGGCGTCTCATCAGAGTGGATCGCATGGCCCGGGAGGCTAGGCAGACCGCGAGCGCACCGTCTGCCCCAACTGGCACGCCTGGAGGGGCAGTCGGCCGGAAGTGTACGTCTCGTGAAACTGATGTGATCGGCCCATCACGCAACGCGATCACCCGCATCCGCCCATGACACCGAAGGTGCGGCCGGACGGCCCGGGCGGTCCTTCGCCACCGTACGGTTTCACAAGGTGACGGAGCGCTATTGGCCAGTACCACCCGCGCCGGAGACGGCGGGACCGTGCCGACCGTTCGTGCGGCTGCGACCTTCTCGGCCAACCCGTGATTTCCGGCCGCGGGGCGGACCGCGTCGAGCCCATGGCGGCCATGGCGGCCATGGCACGGCAGGGCGTCGCCGGTCGGCGTGAGCGAGATGTCTGGCCCACGGGTCGGACTGGTCACCGGCGCCGGCGGCGACGGCCTTGTCCGAGGTCCGGGCATCGGTACATGGGTGTGCCGAGGGGCGGACTCCGTGGTGCCGCGGGAGCATGGGAATGACGCGTGCGCCTCGGTTGGTGCCCGTGGGAGGAGCGGGAGAGGAGGAGGGGCGAGCCGGTGGCGTTGGTGTTCTCCGTCGTCTTCGCGGTGCTGGCCGCGGTCAGCAACGCGACCGCCACTGTCCTCCAGCGCCGCGCGGCACAGGACGTGCCGTTGTCCGAGGGTTTCCACGCCAGGCTGCTCATCGAGCTGCTGCACCGGCCGGTGTGGCTGGGCGGGATGGCCGCGGTCATGGCCGCGGCATGCTTCCAGGCGCTGGCGCTGGTCAACGGCGCACTGTCCGTCGTACAGCCGATCTTCGTCCTGGAACTACCGTTCGCGCTGCTCATCGGCGGTCTGGTGCTACGGCGGCGGGTGACCCGGCGCGGTTGGATCGCCGTGGTGTGCATCGCCGTCGGGCTGGGTACCGTGCTGGCCGCGGCCGCCCCCTCGGTCGGGACCGACCGGCCCAGCACGGGCGGGTGGATCCTGGCCATCGTGTGCTGCGTCGGCGTCATCGTGGCAGCCGTCGGTGTCGCGCTGCGGCTCCCCGCCGGACGCGCACGCGCGGCCTGTTTCGGCGCCTCGGCGGCCATCGGCTACGCACTCACCGCGGCCCTGATCAAGGACGCCACGCACGCCTGGGAGACGGGCGGTGCCACCGGGTTCTTCCTGGCCTGGCAGACCTACGCCTTCGCCGCCACCGGCGTGTGCGCGCTGTTCCTCCTGCAGAACGCCGTCCAGTCAGGGCCCCTCGTGGCCTCCCAACCCGCCCTCACGCTTGGTGACGCCCTGGTCAGCCTCGTCCTGGGCGTCACCTTGTACGCGGAGCGGGTGCGCACCGGCTGGTGGCTGATCCCCGAGGCCGTCGGGGCCGCCCTGATCCTGTACGGCGCGATCCTGCTGGCCCGGATCCCGCTCACCCAGGTGCTCGTCGCACCGCCGGCCGCGCCGGACCGCACCAGGGCATGAACCGCGGGAATCGACGACTCGGCGGGTTCAGGCCTGGAACTCGGTGAGATCGATGGCGTGAACGAACAGTGGATGGCCGTACACCGGGTGCGTCGTCTCGCGCTCCAGCGTCATACCGAGCTTGCGGATGACGTTCTCGGACGCGTCGTCCCCCGCTCGGGTGATGCTGATGACGCGGTCGAGGCCACGGTCCTGGAGAGCGAACTCCAACGTGGCATGGGCGGCTTCGGAGGCGTACCCCTGACCCCAGAACGGTGAGCCGAGCCGCCAGCTGATGGCGACGGCGGGCAGTACCTCCGGCAGGAACTCGGGCACGGACAGGCCCACGAAGCCGGCCAGTTCGCCGGAGGCCAGCAGTTCGACGGCGAAGAGGCCGAATCCCTCCTCGTCCCATTCCTCTTCCCACTGTTCGATGGCCTCTGCCGTGTCGTCCAGGTCGCAAACGGAGCCGTCGTCGATCCAGTGCATGACGCGGGGGTCGGCATTGATGTCCGCCATCGGCACGAGGTCGTCGTCGGACCAGCGGCGGAGGAGGAGGCGGGGCGTGTGGATCTCGGTCATGGCGCCCATCCTGCCCGACGGGTGACCTCGGGCCGACGGCGGCAGCGCCAGGACCGTGCTGTCGGTGTTCGGGAGGGCCCTCAACTGCCGGTGGGACGGGACAAGAGGTCGGTGACCAGTTCGTGGACCGCGTCCCAGGCTGTGGAGTGCAGCGCGCCGACGGCCGTGCGACGCAGGTCGTCGAGGACCTGTTCGACGTCGGTGTCCACGTCGGAACCGGCGTCGTACTCGATCATCTCGGTGAGTACGTCGTACCCGTCGCGGACGGCTACTCGCAGGCGCGTTCCTCCGGTGTCGGCGCCGTGCAGAGCGGCGGCCACGACCAGCGGCGGTGGACCCCCCGCTTCGCCGGCCGCCTTGCGATACGCGCTGGTGATCGGAGCGCGCCAGCGGAGGCCGAGCAGCAGGTGGCCCTTGGCCAGTACCTCGGACAGGTCGGTCTCGTAGACGCTGTCCGGTTCCAGGACCACCGCGCGGGCTTCCAGGACGAGTGCGGCGGGCAGCAGGCAGCGCAGGGTGCTCCCGACGATGTTGCCGCCGACGGTGGCCGTCCGGCGCACGGCTCCGGTTCCCACGGTGGCGGCCGCCCGGCGCAGTGCTTCGGGCACGCGGTCGTCGATCCGGTTCAGTATCACGGCCCCGCCCAGCGTCTCGCGGCCGATCACATTGGCCTCCGGCAGGTCGCGCAGCGACATCGCCTGCTCGGGGAAGCCGTCCCGCTGCCAGGTGGCCCACACCAGGGTCGCGCCCCCTATGGGCACCGCCCCCTCGGCCATGCAGTCCTGTGCTTCGGAAACGGACGTGGGCAGACGCAAGAGCACGGCAGCCGACCTGCTTTCGGGGGAATGGGCGGCCGAGTACGCACTACCTCAGCCATATGACCGTCGACATGGCGCATTTTCCCCCAGCACGCAGGGGCGCGTACAGGGCTCACGGCATCACCCGATGCGCCCTCGCCCACGGTTCAGCCGCGCTCGCCGCCGAACACCCGCAGGATGCGCTCGGCGGCCAGCGTGGCCGTCAACTCCCCGTCCCGCACCTGCTGTTCGAGGCCCGGGGCGAGGGCGCGTACGGCCGTGTCGGCGTGCAGGCGGCCGAGGAGTTCGTCGCGGACCATCGTCCACGTCCAGTCCACCTGCTGGTCGCGGCGCTTGGCGGCGAGGCGGCCGGTGGAGGCGAGGAGCGTGCGGTGCTGTTCGAGGCGCTCCCAGACCGTGTCCAGGCCGGTCGACTCACGGGCGCTGCAGCTCAGTACCGGCGGGGTCCAGGCGGCGTCGGCGGGATGCATCAGCCGCAGCGCGCCCGCCAGCTCCCGTGCCGCGCCCCGGGCGTCCCGCTCGTGCGGTCCGTCCGCCTTGTTGACCGCGATGACGTCCGCCAGTTCCAGGACGCCCTTCTTGATGCCCTGCAGTTGGTCGCCGGTGCGGGCCAGAGTCAGGAGCAGGAAGGAGTCGACCATGTTCGCGACGGCGGTCTCGGACTGGCCGACGCCGACCGTTTCCACCAGGACCACGTCGTAGCCGGCCGCCTCCATCACCACGATCGACTCGCGGGTCGCCTTGGCGACCCCGCCGAGCGTGCCCGCGGTGGGGGAGGGGCGTACGAAGGCCGCCGGGTCGACGGCCAGGCGTTCCATGCGCGTCTTGTCGCCCAGGATCGAACCGCCGGTCCGGCTGGAGGACGGGTCGACGGCAAGCACCGCGACCCGGTACCCGAGCGAGGTGAGCAGCGTGCCGAACGCGTCGATGAACGTCGACTTGCCCACACCGGGTACGCCGCTGATCCCGATCCGCCGCGCCTTCCCACTGTGCGGCAGCAGCTCGGTCAGCAACTCCTGTGCCAGAGCGCGGTGTTGGGGCTTCGTCGACTCCACGAGCGTGATGGCGCGTGCCACCAGCGCCCGCTTCCCGTCGAGTACGCCCTTCACATAGGTGCCGAGGTCGATCGCCATGGGGGTCAGAGGTCGTGGCCGAGGTCGGCGGACAGCCGCTGCACCAGGTCGTACGCCGCGTCCGGGATCACCGTCCCGGGCGGGAAGACGGCCGCCGCACCCATCTCCAGGAGCGTGGGCACGTCCTGCGGCGGAATCACCCCGCCGACCACGATCATGATGTCCTCCCGGCCCTCCTCCGCGAGCTGCTCCTTCAACGCCGGTACGAGGGTGAGGTGTCCGGCGGCCAGCGAGGACACCCCGACGATGTGCACGTCCGCCTCGACGGCCTGGCGTGCCACCTCGCCCGGGGTCTGGAACAGCGGGCCGACGTCGACGTCGAAGCCGAGGTCGGCGAAGGCGGTGGCGATCACCTTCTGGCCGCGGTCGTGCCCGTCCTGGCCCATCTTGGCGACCAGGATGCGGGGCCGACGGCCCTCGGCCTCCTCGAAGGAGGACACCAGGGTGCGGGTGCGTTCGACGGACGGCGACTCGCCGGCTTCGGTGCGGTACACACCCGAGATCGTACGGATCTGGCTCGAATGCCGCCCGTACACCTTCTCCAGCGCGTCGGAGATCTCACCGACGGTGGCCTTCGCGCGGGCCGCGTTCACCGCCAACTCCAGGAGATTGCCGGTTCCTTCGGCGGCCCGCGTCAGGGCGTGCAGCGCGTCCTGGCAGACCTGTTCGTCGCGCTCCGCGCGCAGCCGCCGCAGCTTCTCGATCTGCTGGGTGCGTACGGAGGAGTTGTCGACCTTGAGGACGTCGATCTGCTCGTCGGTCTCCACCCGGTACTTGTTCACGCCGATGACCGGCTGGCGTCCTGAGTCGATCCGGGCCTGGGTGCGGGCCGCGGCCTCCTCCACCCTCAGCTTCGGGATACCGGCGTCGATGGCCTGCGCCATGCCGCCCGCCGCCTCGACCTCCTCGATGTGCTGCCAGGCCCGGCGCGCGAGGTCGTACGTCAGCTTCTCGACGTACGCGCTGCCGCCCCACGGGTCGATCGCCCGGGTCGTGCCCGACTCCTGCTGGATGAGGAGCTGTGTGTTGCGGGCGATGCGCGCCGAGAAGTCGGTGGGCAGGGCGAGCGCCTCGTCGAGGGCGTTGGTGTGCAGCGACTGGGTGTGGCCCTGCGTCGCCGCCATCGCCTCCACACACGTACGCGTCACGTTGTTGAACACGTCCTGCGCGGTCAGTGACCAGCCGGAGGTCTGCGAATGGGTGCGCAGGGAAAGGGACTTGGCGTTCTGCGGGTCGAACTGCCTGACCAGCTTCGCCCACAGCAGCCGGGCGGCCCGCATCTTGGCGATCTCCATGAAGAAGTTCATGCCGATCGCCCAGAAGAAGGAGAGCCGGGGCGCGAACGCGTCCACGTCCATCCCCGCCGCCCGTCCCGCCCGGATGTACTCCACCCCGTCGGCCAGCGTGTACGCCAGCTCCAGGTCGGCCGTCGCACCAGCCTCCTGGATGTGGTAGCCGGAGATGGAGATGGAGTTGTAGCGCGGCATCCGCTGCGAGGTGAAGGCGAAGATGTCGGAGATGATCCGCATCGACGGCTTCGGCGGATAGATGTAGGTGTTGCGGACCATGAACTCCTTGAGGATGTCGTTCTGGATGGTCCCGGCCAACTTCTCGGGCGGTACGCCTTGTTCCTCCGCCGCCACGATGTAAAGCGCGAGCACCGGCAGCACGGCGCCGTTCATCGTCATCGACACGGTCATCTTGTCCAGCGGGATGCCGTCGAAGAGCTGCCGCATGTCGTAGATCGAGTCGATCGCCACGCCCGCCATGCCGACGTCACCGGTCACCCGCGGGTGGTCGCTGTCGTAGCCGCGGTGGGTGGGCAGGTCGAAGGCGACGGACAGGCCCTTCTGTCCGGCCGCGAGATTCCGCCGGTAGAAGGCGTTGGACTCCTCGGCCGTGGAGAAGCCCGCGTACTGACGGATCGTCCAGGGCTGGTTGACGTACATCGTCGGGTACGGGCCGCGCAGATACGGGGCGATGCCCGGGTAGGTGCCGAGGAAGTCCAGGCCCTCCAGGTCCTGCCCGGTGTACAGCGGCTCGACCGCGATGCCCTCCGGGGTCTCCCACAGGAGATCGGCCCCGCCCGTGGCCTTCTTGACGGCGCCGCGCCACTCGTCGCTCCCGCCGTCGGCCTTCGGGACCCCCAGCCCGATCCCGGAGAAGTCGGGGATTCCCATCGCTGCCATCAGGACACTCCCATACGGTCGAGGGTGGCGGAGAGCACGGCGACGGCGTCGCACCCCGCGAAGACATAGGCATCGACATCCGGATACTGCCCGGGACGGCCCGCGAGGAACACATGCCCGGCGCCCGTCGCCTTCAGCGCCCCGGCGACCTCCGCGGCCCGCTCCTCGTACAGCGTGTCGCTGGAGCACAGACAGACCTCGGTGGCACCGCTGTCCTCGAAGGCGCCCTCGGTGACGGGCTCGATGCCACCCGCCTGGAACAGGTTCGAGGCGAAGGTGAGGCGGGCGGTGTGCGCGGCGGCCGGGCCGAGGGCGGCCAGGAAGATCCGCGGCCGGGAACCGGTCGCCGCCAGGTGGGCGTCGGAGCGGGCCCGCAGCGCTTCGAACGCCTCGTCGCGCCGCACCCGCGGCAGCCCGCCGGACGGCGGAACGGGGGCGGCTGCGCGTTCTACGAGGCGCTCGGCGAGGTTCGGGAACTCGCTGACCCCGGTGACGGGTTCGCGCCGCTTGGCGAGCTTCGCGCTGCGCGCCTCCCAGGTGTGGGCGAGGTCCTGGCCGAGCCGGCCGGAGCGCAGGGCCGCCGCCTGGCCACCCTCCCCCTCGATCCGCTGGAAGAACTCCCAGCCCGCGTGGGCGAGTTCGTCCGTGAGCCGCTCCACGTACCAGGAGCCGCCCGCCGGATCGATCACCCGGGACAGATGTGACTCCTCGACCAGGATCGTCGAGGTGTTGCGGGCGATCCGCCGGGCGAACGCGTCCGGCAGGCCGAGCGCGTGGTCGAAGGGCAGCACGGTGACGGCGTCGGCGCCGCCCACCCCGGCGGCCAGCGTGGCGACCGTCGTGCGCAGCATGTTCACCCACGGGTCGCGGCGGGACATCATCACCGGCGAGGTCACCGCGTGCTGCACCTGCCCGGCCGGGGCCCCGCAGACCTCGGTCACCCGCGCCCAGAGCCGGCGCGCCGCCCGCAACTTGGCGATGGTCAGGAACTGGTCGGCGGTGGCCGCGTACCGGAACTCCAGCTGCCCACAGGACTGTTCGACACTCAGCCCGGCCTCGGTCAACTGCCGCAGATAGGCGACACCGGTCGCCAGCGAGGCGCCCAGCTCCTGCGCGGCCGAGCCGCCGGCCTCGTGGTACGGCAGCGCGTCCACGGTCAGCGCCCGCAGCCCCGGGTACTCCTCGGCGCACAGCCCCGCGAGAGCGGCGACGGGCGCGAAGTCGAACCCGCCGTCTCCGGTACGGGCCTCGTGGCCCAGCGGGTCGGCTCCCAGGTTGCCGCGCGCCGCCTCCTTGGCGACCCCGCGCTCCTGGTAGAGCCGTAGCAACTCGCGTGCGGCGGGCTCGACTTCACGTCCCGCGTCGAGGACGACGGGCGCCAGATCGAGATAGACGCCGTCGAGGACGCGGTCGAGCGAGGACACCGCGATGCCGCCCGCACCGGCGACCAGCCAGAGCGAGGTGACGCCGTTCTCCAGGTCCGCGAGGACTGCCGCCCCGTCGGCGGCCGTGTGCTGCTGGCGTACGTCCCAGCCGCCGAGGGTGTTGCCCTCGGGGCGCCCGCCCCGTACGAAGGGAGCGAAACCGGGCAGGCCGGGATCGGGCGCGGAGTCGTCCGCGGTGTACAGGGGCCGGGCGCGAAGCCCGTCCTCCAGCGTGGTGGACAGGGCGTCTTCCGCTGCTGCGCCCGAGACTTCCTTGCCCGACTTTCGCAGGACGCCTTCAACCAGGCGTTGCCACTGCTCATGGGTCGCGTCAGGGAACTCGGCGGCCAGCGAGAGCCCGTCGTCAGGCAGGACCGTCATGCTCGGATGTTAGGCCAGATCCGCAGGTGAGCAGCAGAGGACGCGGCTGTGACCTTGACCTCCCAGGGGTGGTCTTGATCAACAGGCCGTGTTCGTACTACGGCATCACATGGATCGCGGACAGTGCCGGGTGCCGTGGAGCGAGGAGGACGACCTGCGCTGCCCTGATGGTCTCAGCGGCCGGGGAGTGTTCCCGGAAACCGTACGTGGGGGCGGTCGCCCGTGCCTTCGCTCGTGACCGTGACGGTGGCTCGTACGCCGTAGACGTCGGCGATCAGGGCCTCGGTGAGCGTCTTCGCCGGGGTGCCGCAGGCGACGACCCGGCCCTGCCCGAGGACGACGATCCGGTCGCAGTACATGGCCGCGAGGTTGAGGTCGTGCAGGGCGGCAACGCTGGTGACGCGAAGTTCCGCGATCAGGGCCAGCAGGTCGAGCTGCTGCTGGATGTCGAGGTGGTTGGTGGGTTCGTCGAGAAGGAGTTCGCGTGGTTCCTGGGCGAGCGCGCGGGCGATCTGGACGCGCCGGCGTTCGCCGCCCGAGAGCGTGTGCCAGGAGCGGTCGGCCTTGTCGGTCAGGTCCGTACGCTCCAGCGCGGTGCGAACGGCCCTCTCATCGGCCGGAGTCGAGGGCGACCAGGCGCGTCGGTGAGGGATGCGGCCAAGACGTACGACGTCGAGCACGGTCAGGTCGTCCAGGGTGTCGACCTGCTGTTCGACGACGGCGACGCGCCGGGCGACGGCCCGGCGGCCGAGGTCGCCGAGCGGATGCCCGTCGAGGGTGACGACGCCGGAGGCGGGAGTGAGGACACCTGCGAGCAGACGCAGCAGGGTGGACTTGCCGGAGCCGTTGGGGCCGAGCAGACCCGTGATGGATCCAGGAAGGGACGTCAGATCGACGCCGCCCAGGATCAGCCGCCCGGCGACGGTGCGGGAGACACGGTCGGCACCGAGCGCGGCCCGCTTCGGCGCGGAGGCGATCGCGACCTTCCGGCCGCAGTTGTCGAGCGACACCGCAGCGGTGGATTTCGGCGACTTGCTCCCGTCGGCGGACGAGCCGCCGCCACAAGCGGTCAGCAACAGGGCCCCGGACAGGAGCAGGGCACAGCGGCGGGCTGGGCGCGCAACGGGCACGGGACATCCTCTGGCGCCGAGGGCCCAGGCGCGGGGCCCGTTCGTACGGTCCGCCAGCAGCTCTTCGGACTCGGGATCGCCCGGACGAGGCGCCTTCCCGGACTCCGGTCACGTAAGACCGCCGTCCAGTGGCTTCGTGTTGCCCCGGCCCGTCACCCTTACCGCTGCGCGTCAGCTCCGGATTCACACCGGATTCCCTTGACTGGCCTCGGTAAATTATCGCGCCCCCATCGGCCTCGCCTTCAGCACGATTGTTAGCCTTGGCTGTGATCCAATTCCCCGTGCCCGGCCAAGGCTTGCGATGAGCGCCGTCGGCTCCTTCCCGCTCGGTGCCGCGACCACGCTCGCCGAACTCGCCGCGGATCCGCATCCGCGACTGGCCCGGCTCCGTGCGCATGAGCCCGTTTCCTGGCTGCCCGAGCTGGACGGCTGGCTGGTGACCCGTCGCGATCTCGCGCTGAGCGTGATGCGGGACCCCGTGACCTTCACCGTCGACGACCCCCGGTTCTCCACCGCACAGGTCGTCGGCCCGAGCATGCTGTCCCTGGACGGTGACGAGCACGCACGCCACCGTGAGCCCTTCTCCGCTCCCTTCCGGCCCAGGGAAGTACGCGACGGCTTCGCCTCGTTCATCGAGCGGGAGACCGACCGGCTCATCACCGCGCTGGAACCGGCGGGCGCCGTCGAACTGCGACGTGCCTTCGCCGGCCCGCTCGCCGTCGCCGTCGTGACCGAGGCGCTCGGACTGGTCGGCACCACCGCGGACACGGTGCTCTCCTGGTACGACTCCATCGTGCGGTCGGTCTCGGACATCACCGCCGGACACGAGGCGGCACCCGCGGGCGCCGAGGCGTACGCGCGGCTACGGGCCGCTGTCGAAGCCACCGTCGCCGATGGGGGCGCGACTTCGCTCCTGGGCGCCGCCGCCGAGCGGCTGGCGCTGCCAGAAGTGGCGTCCAACGCCGCGGTGCTGATGTTCGGAGGGATAGAGACCACCGAGGCGATGATCACCAACGCGCTGCTGCACCTGCTGCGACACCCCAGCCAACTCGCCCTTGTCCGCGACGACGTCGACCTGCTGGACGGCGCGATCGAGGAATCGCTGCGCCTCGAACCCGGAGCGGCGGTCGTGGACCGGTACGCCACCCGTGACACCGTCCTCGGCCCGGCCACGATCCGCCGGGGTGAACTGGTCACCGTCTCCCTGGCGGGCGCCAACCGCGATCCGGCCGTCTTCCCCGATCCCGATCGGTTCGACGTCCGCCGCGAGAACGCGCGTCTCCAGCTGGCCTTCGCGCACGGCCCGCACTACTGCCTCGCCGCGCACCTCGCCCGACTGGAGACCCGTATCGCCCTTCAGCGCCTGCTCGAACGTCTCCCCGCCCTGCGCCTCGACCCGGCTCACCCGGCCACTCCGCACGGGCTGGTCTTCCGCAAGCCGCCCACCCTGCATGTCCTGTGGGACGGCCCCGCCTGATCAACGCGACACCAGGGTGCGTCGCAGGGATCTCATGAAGGGCCGCAGAAGCCATCGCCGGGCGGGTACCTCCACGTACTCGTAGAGGAGCCAGGCGAGTGCCAGGGACACCGCGAAGGCGGTGAGCGCGCCGATCGGCGACGGTTTGAACAGGTGCTGCCCCGCGCGCAGCACGAGCAGGTGGACCATGTAGAAGGCGAAGGAGAGTTCACCCAGTCGGACGAGGGCCGGATGTCGCCACAAGCTGGGAAGGCCGCGTACGTCGGCGAGGGCGGCCGCGGGGATCAGACAGGTGAAACCGACCAAGGTGCAGGCGACGCAGGCGTACGATCCGCCGACCTGGGAGACCAGGAAGTAGCCGATGATCGTCAGGGCCACCGACGCCTCCAGGCCGGGTCCGCGCCAGCGGCCGAGGAGTACGAGGCGGGCCACGGCGACTCCGAGGACGAACTCGGGCAGCCGGGCGGCGGGGAAGGAATACAGGGTGCGGCCGACACCCAGGTACAGGTCCGCCCGGGTCAGGATGAGCACGGTCAGGACGCTCGCGCCGGCGAGCGCGGTCGCGGTGAGGGCCCCGGCGTGCCGCAGCAGCAGGGCGAACGCGGGGAAGGTCGCGTAGAAGAACGCCTCGCACGCGAGGGACCAGCTGACGGGGTCGAGTGTCTGCCACCACGGGTGCCACCAGGAGTGGACGAGAAGCAGATTCGCCGCGCTGCCGGCCGGCTTGCCCATGCCCATGACGAACACCGCGATACAGGCCGTGACCAGGTGGACGGGGTAGAGACGGGCGAAGCGCCGGCGCCAGAAGGCCGTGGGGCGGTCGTCGGACCGCGCGGACCAGCCGAGGACGAAGCCGGAGAGCAGAAAGAAGAAGGAGACCCCGGTGGAGCCCGCCCCGAAGCCCCAGTCGGCGAAGTGACGGGCCTGCCCGTTGAAGTAGCCCAGATTGCGGGTGTGCAGGCAGAAGACGAGAAGGGCCGCCACCCAGCGCAGACCGGTGAGGGAGGGCAGTGGACCGGGATGGGTCACCTCGCGGTGGTGAGTCTTCGATCGGACCGGCGATTCGGATTGCTCCGGCTCGGCGAAGGAAGACTTGCTCACGATGGGACCGCCTGTGTTGGTCAAGGAGAGGTGCTCGCTGGGGGACTGGGGTGTTGAACTGGGCATGTTTGGGGTGGTTGTCGTCGACGCGTGTTCCCCGAGGAGCCGGTAAGTATGCGTGTCGAATTGCCGTTCGATCTGGTGATGGGCGTCGGTCGCTGCAATGCCGTGTCAAGGTGTGAACGCCTGGTCGGACGCTGGGTCACCCTCTATCTGACGGTGGACGGGACACCTTCGGGCCACGGGATGGCCGATGGACTGTGACACGCGCGGGGACCCGCGTCGCGTTCGGAGCGTCGGGAGCCAGGGCCACTGGACGGGGTGCGGTACGACGGCCACCGCCGCGCACGCACGCACACGCAACGCCACCCTCAGTCCGTAGGAGGGGCCGAGGGGACCGGTCCGGCGACGCCGGCAACCCCGGTCGGACACCCGGCGAACGCCTGTGCCGGTCGGCACGCCGATCCGTGCCACGCGGGTGCAGAGGGTTCCGGGTCGATCGAAGCGCCAAGGCGGTCGCCGCCCCCGGGAGCGGGGCGACGACCGCCTTGGGCCCCTGCCGACGGGGTACGGTCGGCCCGTACCCCGCGTCTGTGACCCTCTGTGACCCTTACGACTTCGTCCCGGAGACCTCCGCGGGCCGCTCGGCCGACCCGCCGGCCACCGGCGCCGCCGGGCCCGCCGGCCGCTGGCGGGGGAGGAAGGCGGCGAGGGTGAGGGCGAGGAGGGCGGCACCGGCGCCGATGGCCATGACCACCTTGAAGCCGTTCTCCGAGGGCAGGGCGGTGGTGCCGAGATTGGTGGTCATCTGCGCCAGGACGACACCGGCGATGGCGCTGGCGAACGACGTACCGATGGACCGCATCAGGGTGTTGAGGCTGTTGGCGGCGGCCGTCTCGGAGGCGGGCACGGCGCCCATGATGAGGGCGGGCATGGCGCCGTAGGCGAACCCGACGCCGCCGCCGATGATGCAGGAGACCAGGACGAGGTGCCAGACCTCGGACATCAGCACGATGTTGAGGCCGTAGCCCGCGGCGACGATGACGGCGCCGAGCATCAGGGTGGCCTTGGGACCCTTGGCCTTGGTGATGGCGGCGGACAGCGGCGCCATCGCCATCATCACCAGACCTTGCGGGGCGAGGACCAGGCCGACGGTCATCATGGACTTGCCGAGGCCGTAGCCGGTCTGCTCGGGGAGCTGGAGGAGCTGCGGCAGGACCAGGGACATGGCGAACATCGAGAAGCCGAAGGCCACCGAGGCGAGGTTGGTGAACAGCACCTGGCGACGGGCGGTGGTGCGCAGGTCGACCAGCGGCTTGGCGATGCGCAGCTCGTAGACACCCCACGTCAGCAGGACGACGACCGCGACGGCGAGCAGACCGAGGGTGGTGGCGCTGCCCCAGCCCCAGTCGGCGCCCTTGGAGACGGCCAGCAGCAAGGAGACCAGGCCGACCGCCATGCCGACGGAGCCGATCAGGTCGAAGCGCCCCCCGGTGCGGACCTTGGACTCGGGCACGAGGACCAGGACGAGCGCGAGGGCGACGGCGCCGAGCGCGGCCGAGGTCCAGAACAGAATGTGCCAGTCGAAGTTGTCGGCGATGAAGGCGGCGGAGGGCAGGCCGAGGGCGCCGCCGACGCCGAGGGAGGCGCTCATGAGCGCGGTCGAGCCGGCGAGCCGCTCCGAAGGCAGTACGTCACGCATGATGCTGATACCGAGCGGGACCACGGCGGCGGCCAGGCCCTGGAGGGCGCGCCCGGCGATCATCGGGACGAGGGAGTCGCTGAGCGCGCAGACCACCGAGCCGGAGATCAGCAGGACGATGCTGATCAGGAGCATGCGGCGTTTGCCGAACATGTCCCCGAGGCGCCCGACGACCGGGGTGGCGACGGCGGCGGCGAGGAGGGTGGCGGTGACCGCCCATGCGGTGTTCGACGCCGAGGCGCCGAGGAGCTTCGGCAGCTCCGGAACGATAGGGATGACCAGGGTCTGCATCAGCGAGACCACGATGCCGGCGAAGGCCAGAACCGCGACCACGGCGGTCGACCTCGGCGGGGCGGAGCCCTCGGCGTCGGTGGGTCGGGCAAGGGCGTCGGACATGGACGTGCCTCCGTCGAGCGCGCAGGTTTGCTTAACTCACTCAACCATAATCCAGATTGATTGACTTAAGCAAGCGTCTCATGTGAAGATCACCGCGTGGTGGTGGGGGCCGGTGCGGGTGGCAGCGACAGTCCCGCGTAGATCTCGTCGAGAACGGTGGGCAGCAAGGCGATCGCCGTGGTCCTGCCGTCCGGCGACAGGGTCAGGTTCGTCCATATGGCGAGCGTGACGTCGTTGTCCGGGTCGTGGCCGATGAACGAGTTGAAGCCCGGAAGCTCGCCGCCGTGGTAGTACATCGCGGCGTTCGGGCCGAACCGCTGGTAGGCGATGCCGTAGCCGTACTGCTGTCCGTCGGGAGCCTTGGGGTCCTCGGGTCGCAGGCTGTGGAGCCATTCCCGCTGGTACGTGGAGTTCAGGACCTTGCCCGAGACCAGCGCCCGGATCCATGTGGACAGGTCGTCCGCCGTGGAGATGGCGGCAGTGGCGTACGAGGGGTTCTGGTGGGTGTAGTCGACGGGCGGGAGTTTCCCGGTCCGCGCGGCGGCCTGCAGCTCGGGCGGATACGGCTTGTCGACCAGGGCGTAGGACGATCCCCCGTACATGTAGCCGTGCGAGAAGCGGTCCGGCATGGAGGCGTCGTCGGCGGCGGGGAGCGAGGTCTGCCGCAGCCCCAGCGGGCCGAACAGCCGGTCCTGGAACTGCTGGGCCAGCGGGCGTCCGCCCGCCTTCTCGGCTATCAGGCCCAGCAGCGCGTAGTTGGTGTTGCAGTATTCGTAGGAGGCGTCGGGCGGGAACTCCGGTGGGTGCCGGAACGCGATGGCCAGTACCTCTTGCGGTGTCCAGGCCTTTGCCGGGTCGGCGTCCAGAGTCGCCGCCAACTCGGGCGCGTTCGTGTAGTCGTAGAGCCCGCTGCGCATTTTCAGCAGGTCCGCGATGGTGATGTGCTTACCGCCTGGTACGTCCGGGACATAGGCGGACACCGGGTCGCCGAGGTGAAGCCTGCCGTCCTGGGCGAGCAGCATGATCAGCGCCGATGTCATGGTCTTGGTGTTGGAGGCGATCCGGAAATGCGTGCCCGCGTCGGGCGGCGTGTGGCCGGCCAGACCGGTGGCGCCGACCTTCGCCTCGTACGTGCCCTGCGGGGTGCGCAGCAGGACCATCGCCCCGGGGACGAGCAATTTCCTGGCGGCGGCATCCACGGCCGACCGGAATGCGGCCGGATCGATGGGCTTCAGCGCCGACCGCTCGGAAGCGGAACTGGTTGCGTTCGTGGTGCCGGGCGACGCGTCCGAGAGCGCTGTGGTGGCTGCCGGGCCTGAAGCGACCGAGCAGCTCGCGATCAAGAGGGCACAGCAAGGCGCGAGCACACCGAGGCGGGTGCGGCGTGCCATTCGGGAAAGGCTCATCGTCGGCATCACAGCCTTCGCACCCGGAAAACGAGACCACGCCGACAAGCGGTGCACGGCCCCGTTCGGGACCTTTGGATTTACCATTTCATGATATTCGTCCAGGTGTGCGACGACGCCGACGCCGAGCCGACGCCGAACGCTCCCGCGCCCGCGGTGGGCGGCAGGCGCGGGAGCGTCCGGCCGGGCACTCAGCGCGAGGTGAGTTTCCACAGATGGTCGGCGGTGCCGTTGTCGTCCCACTGGAGGACTTGGGCGCCGGACGAGGTGCTCATGTCGGTGACGCCGAGCAGGAGGCCGCTGTTGTAGTTGGCGATCTTGTAGTAGCCGTTGTCGGCGGGGATCAGCTGCCAGAGGTGGTCGCTGGTGCCGTTGTCGCCCCAGATCAGGGCCGTACCGCCGGCAGCGGTGCTCATGCCGTTGATGCCGAGCAGCAGACCACTGGCCTGGTTCACGATCTTGTAGAGGCCCGAACCCGCCGACACCAGCGTCCAGTTCTGGTCGGTGCCGGTGGTCGACGCGGCCTGGACGACGGCGGTGCCCTGTGCGGTGCCCGCGCTCTGTGTGTCCAGCGCGAGCCCGCTGTTCTTGTTGGCGATCTGATAGCGCCCGGCGAGCGAGGCGGACGTACCGCTGGGCGTGACGACGAGGTGGTAGCCGTCGGACGCGTTCATCGCGACGGGGACGGTGAGGGAGCCGTTGCTGACCGGATAGTCGCTCTCGGAGATGGTGTACGGGGCGGAGACGGCTGTGGTGCGGCCCTTGGACGGGGTGTACTCCAGCTTGACGTGCACCGTGCCGCCGAAGGCGGACAGGGAGCCGAGTCCGTTCACGGTGACGGCCGTCGAACCGGTGCCTCCGCCGAAGATCACGCTGATCTGCCGGCCGTCACCGGTGAGCGAGGCGGCGCCGTCGATGCCGGTCTGCGCCGGGGGAGTGGTGGTGAGCATGTTCCCGGACATGTCGCCGTACCACTTGTAGAGCCAGTAGGAGCCGTTGGGTGATCCGCCGGTGTCGGTGAGGGTGTCGCCAAGGGTTCCGTAGTGGTTCCAGAAGGCGAGTTCCGCGTCGTGGACGCCCGCGCGCTCGAACTTGGCGGCGTAGCCGACGAGGGCGCCGGGTATCGCCATCTCGCTCGGTGTCGCGTACTCCTCGATGGAGATCGGCCGCGGGCTGATGCCGAGGCTGCTCTCCAGGGAGCGGTACGCGGAGACGTGCGCGGCGATGTCCTTGCTGCCCTGGAGCTCGTGCCAGGCGATGACGTCCGGGACGGTGCCACTGGCCTTGGCGTCGGTGAGGAACTGGCTCATCCAGCTCTGGTTCCACGCCGAGTGGCTGGGACCCTGGATGGGAGTGGCGGCGTCCTTGGCGCGTACCTCCTTGTACGTGCGTGCCCAACCCGCGTCGAAGGCACCGGCGTTGGTGGTGTCCCAGGTCCAGTCGGGCTCGTTCCACAGCTCGTACGCGCTGATGTTCCCGGCGCCGGAGGACTTGACCGAGGCGACCTGGGTGTCGACGGCGGACAGCCAGTCGCTCCAGCTCACCCACTTGTAGGGGAAGTCGGGGTACCAGTCGGGCATCCGGACGACGACCTTCGCACCGGCCCTGGCGGCCTTGGGGGCGACGACCAGGGAGTCGCCGGCGGGGCTTGGCTCACCGTTGGGCAACTGGTGGCCGCCGGGTGCCATCTGGACGAAGGTGTTCGGCTTCAGCGGCTGGACGAGGCTGTCGGCCGGGGTGCTCGCGTCGGCGAGACCGTAGAGGCTGCCCGTGGCGACATGGGTGACGGACCGCAGGGTCTGGGCGGCGTTCACGACCAGGGTCGTGGACGCGGTGGGGGCCGCCTGGGCGGGCGTGCCGGTGAGGGCGGTCGCGGCGGCGGCCAGGGCCGTCGCCAGGACGGCGGCGGCCGTGCGGTCGAACGGCCTTCTGGGCGTGCGTGGTCGAGATCTCGGAACAGGCATGGGTGGCGGCTCTCCTGACGGATGAGGAGGTGGATGGGTGGCTGACGTCCAGGTCAGTCCTTGACCGCGCCCGCGGTGACCCCGGCGGCCACGTACCGCTGCGCGAGGACGAGCAGGACGGCGGCGGGTACGGACGCGACGACGGCGGTGGCCGTGATCGCGTTCCATTCCTGGTTGTTGTTGCCGATGTAGCGGTAGATGCCGAGGGTGATCGGGCGAAGATCGCCGCCGCCGTCGAGGGTGTTGGCGAAGACGAAGTCGGACCAGGCCCACAGGAAGCTGAACAGCGAGACGGTGACCAGGGCGTTGCGGCTCACCGGCAGGACGACGGACCAGAAGGTGCGCCAGGTACCCGCGCCGTCGATGCGGGCGGCGGCGGTGAGCTCGTCGGGGATGCCCGACATGAACGCCGTGAAGATCATGACGCCGAAGGGCACGGCGATGGTGGAGTCCGCGATGATCAGGCCCCACCAGGAGTTCAGCAGGCCGAGGTTGAGGAAGATCCCGTAGAAGCCCATCGCCATGACGATGCCGGGGATCATCTGGGCGACGAGGAGGGCGAGGCCCATGATGCCGCCGCCGCGGGGGCGGAGTTTCGCCAGTGAGTAGCCGGCCGGTGCGGCGAGGACGAGGGTGGCGGCGACCGTACCGAGGCCGATGAGCAGACTGGTGCCGAGGTAGGGCATCTGGTCGTGCAGCACGGCCCGGTAGCCCTCGAACGTGGGGTGCAGCGGGAGCAGGTCGGGCGGGGACTTGCGCATGTCCTGCTGCGGGGTGAGGGACACGTTCAGCATCCAGTACACCGGGAACAGCATGATCCCGGTCAGCAGGAGTCCGACAGCGGTGTAACGGCGCGAGCTCGTACGCGACTTCACGCTTCCTGCCTCCTCTGGACGCGGATGTACAGCAGGCCGAAGACGAGGGCGATGACGATGAGGATGTTGCCGACGGCGGCACCGGGGCCGAAGTGCGGGAGCAGGGTGCCGAACGCGAGCTGGTACGACCAGGTCGCCAGCGTCGACGAGGAGTCGCCGGGACCTCCCTTGGTCATGATCCAGATCAGGTCGAACACCTTGAGCGTGTAGACCAGTCCGAGCAGCAGCGTGATCGCGGAGACCGGCCGCAGCAGGGGAAAGGTGATGCGCCAGAACTGCTGCCGGCCGCTCGCCCCGTCCAGCGAGGCGGCCTCGTACAGCTCCCCGGGGATGTTCTGCAGGCCGCTGTAGAGGATGACGAGGTTGAACGGGATACCGATCCAGACGTTGGCGATGACGACCGAGGCGAGCGCCCAGTGCGGCGAGGTCAGCCAGTCGACGGGCGGGACACCGACGAGGTGCAGGGCGTAGTTGACCACGCCCGACTCGCTGTTCAGCATCCAGGACCAGGTCGACGCCGACACGATCAGCGGCAGCAGCCACGGGATGAGGAACAGCGCCCGCAGGGTGGTGGCGAGACGGAAGTGCCGGTTGAAGAAGACCGCGAGCGCCAGCCCGGCCGCGTACTGGAGCGCGATCGACACGAAGGTGAACACCATCGTGTTGCGCAGCGCGGGCCCGAAGGTCGGGTCGTTCAGCACCTGGGAGAAGTTGTCCCAGCCCGAGAACGGCGCGTCGCCCGCCACGAACGAGCGGACCGTGTAGTCACGCAGGCTCAGATCGAGGTTGCGGTAGAGCGGATAGAGATAGAAGGCGGCGAGGTAGGCGACGAGCGGGGCGAGAAAGCCCAGCGCGGTCAGCCGGTCCCTGCCTCGCCGACGGCGTGGCGGCACGTCACGCCGGTCGGCGCCGCCCGCCGCTCCCGGCGCGGCCGGGGACCGCTTGGGACGGCGGTCGACTCGGGCGATGGTCATGCGAACTCCTGGATGCGGGTGGCGGTGTCCGGGACGCGGCCTGCGGTGCCGCGCGCTGTCAGCCCTCCTGCCGGCCGGCCGCGTCAGCCCTTGCTCTTGCCGGCCGCCGTCTGCGCGGCGTCGAGAGCGGCCTCGGGGCTCTTGCCACCGGACAGGGCCGCCTGTACGGCGGTCCACATCGGCTGCGAGATGGTGGGGTACTTGGTGCCCAGTCCGCCGCTGGTACGGCCACGCGCGGCGGCCACGGCCTCCACCCACGGCTTGAGCTTCGGGTTCGCCTTGACCTGCTGGGCCTGTACCGCCGCGGTGGGCGCCACGTACGTCAGGGCGGTGTCGCTGGCCAGCAGGCTCTCCGAGCTGGTCAGACAGGAGACGATCTTCTTGCTGATGTCGTAGCGCGCGGTGTCCTGCTGTACGGGCACGGTGACGAACTCGCCGCCGGTCGGCACCGGCGCCGAACCGCCGTTCTGTCCGGGGATGCTGACGACCCCGTACGGGAAGCCGGCCTTCTCCGCGTTGGCGAGCTGCCAGGTGCCGTTCTCACCGAAGGCGTAGTCGCCGGTGGCGAACTCCTGCCAGCTGGTGGTCTGGGTGTTGTTCAGGACGTCCTTGGGCGCCAGTCCCTTGTCGACCCACTGCTTCCACAGCGACAGCGCGGCCACGCTCTTCGGCGAGTCGAGGTGGGTGAGGTCGCCGCCCGCGCCCCAGAACCACGGCAGGAACTGGAAGCTGCCCTCCTCCGTGCCGATCGCCGAGAAGGTGATGCCCTTCTTCCCGGCCGACTTGACCTTCTTCAGGGCGGCCGTGAGTGACGCCCAGTCCTTGATGGAAGCGGGGTCGACGTGGGCGGCGGTGAGGACTTTCTTGTTGTAGTAGAGGGCCAGCGTGTTGGCGCCGATCGGTACACCGTAGGAGGCGCCGTCGATGGTGCCCGCGCCGATGATGTTCTTCTGGATCGCGGACGTGTCCAGACCGAGGTCGCTCGTCTTGTTGAGGATCCCCGCCTCGACCAGTGTGGAGACGACCGGGTTGTCCACGAGCATCACGTCGGGCGCGTTGCCCTGCTGAGCGGCCAGCAGCGCCTTGTTGCCCAGGTCGGTGGTGTCGTAGCCGGTGCGCTTGATCTTGACGCCCGCCGCGGTACCGCACTGGGCGACGCGCTTGCCCCAGTCCGAGGAGGCGTCGAACTGCGGGTACGGGTCCCAGAAGGTGTACGTCGCCGACTTGCCGGTGGAGTCGGAGGAACCCGAACCGCCGCCCCCGCAGGCCGTGACGGAGGCGAGGGTGCCGACGGCGACACAGGCGGCGAGGAGAGTTCTGCGGGTGTTTCGCATTGCGGTGACCTCGTTGTCATGAGTGGTCGTGCGGGGTGACGGGGTGTGCGCCGGTGCCGGGAGGAGGCTGCGGAGGTCGGCAGGTGTCAGGAGGTGGGAAGCCAGACGCGCATGCTGCCGTCCTGCCGGTTGGCCCAGGCGTAGTAGGGGATCGCGGTGAGCTCGACGGGTTCTCCCGAGGGCGCGCTGCCAGGGGCGGCGTCGGCGGACCGGTAGGGCCACCAGCCGACATCCGGGACCGGGCGCCGATGCCCCGTGGCGACGACGGTGGAGACACCGCCGAGCAGATCCGGCCGCTGCTTCACGGCGAGCGGGTGCGCGGTGTCGATGACGACGTCGTCCAGACCGCCCCCGGGGTGGTCCACCTGCTCCAGGCAGTACACGAGCGGGCCCCGCTCGATGGCCACACAGCCGCGGACCGCGTCCACCCGCGGGTCGGCCGCGGTGAGGCGGGGCTCCAGGCCGAGTTCGACGACGACCCGGTCGCCCGGCGCCCAGGTGCGCTCCAGGCGCAGCCAGCCGTCGGTGACGGGGGCGTCGTCCTGGTCGTACGTCCGGTCGCCGCACCGCACGCGGTAGTCGTGGCACCACTGCGGGATGCGCAGGGACAGCGTCCAGGGCCGCTCCCGCGGGGTCTCCTCGACGGTCAGGGACACCGCGCCGTGCCAGGGGTAGTCGGTCTCGGCGGCCACGGTGACGGGCGTCCCGCCGAGGTCACCGCGGTAGCGGCCGGTGACGTACTGGTGGATCTGCAGGCCCTGCCCCTCGGCGTCGGTCGAGGAGAGGTAGTGCTCAAGTCCGGCCAGCAGCCGCATCGCGTTCGGAGGGCAGCAGGCGCAGCGGAACCAGCGGGTACGGCGGGCCGACTGGTCGCCACCGGGGTCCGTGTGGCCGTCGCGGACCTGGAGGGGATTGACGTACAGCCAGCTTTCGCCGTCCAGCGAGACACCGGCGAGGAATCCGTTGTAGAGAGTGCGCTCGATCAGGTCGCTGTAGCGGGCCTCGCCGGTGAGCAGGGCCATGCGCCAGCTCCACTGGATCGAGGCGATGGCGGCGCAGGTCTCGCAGTAGGCACGCTCGTTGGGCAGCTCGAACGGGTCGCCGAAGTCCTCCTCGTCGTGGTGCGCCCCGAGACCACCGGTCAGATGGGTCTTGGCCGTGGTCATGGCCCGCCACAACCGCTCGGTGGCGGAGCGCAGTTCGGCGTCGCCCGTCTCCGTGGCCAGGTCCGTCGCACCGGCCAGCAGATACAACTGGCGCACGGCGTGCCCCTCGACGGTGACCGCCTCGCGCAACGGCACGCGGTCCTGGCAGTACGCCTCGCCGCCGAGCAGGCCGTGGCCGTAACGGTCGACGAAGTAGCCGGCGAGATCCAGGTAGCGCCGCTCGCCGGTCTCCCGGTACAGCTCTACGAGGGCGGTCTCCACCTCCGGGTGGCCGTCGATGCCGTCGATCGGCCTGCCGCTGCCGGGAAGGCCGAAGACGGAGTCGATGTGGTCGGCGAACCGTCGTGCCACGACGAGGAGTTCGTCGCGACCGGTCGCACGGTGATGGGCCACCGCCGCCTGGATCAGATGGCCCGCGCAGTACAGCTCGTGCCCCCAGCGCAGGTCCTGGTAGCGCTCGCCGTTCTTGCGGACCTGGAACCAGGTGTTGAGGTAGCCGTCGGACTGCTGGGCGTCGGCGACCAGGGCGATGATCCGCTCCACTTCGGCGGCGAGCTCACGCAGGTCGGCGCTGTTCTCCTCGCCGTCGGCCGACGGCACGCTCTGGGCGAGCTGCCAGGAGGCGGCTTCCAGCCACTTGTAGACGTCGGTGTCGACGAAGGGGTAACCGCCCTGGAACGCGCCCTGGGCCGTGCCGGCCGCCAGGCGCAGGTTGTGCAGGTTTCCCGCGGACTCCAGCAGAGCGGGGCCCTGCGGGATCGAGGTGTGCGCGTTGACCTCGCGGCGGGCGTGCCAGAAGCCGGTGCGTACCTCCGCGGCGGCGGGACGCAGCGCGGCGGGGGTGTCCGGGCCGAGCCGGACCGGGCCCACTGGGGCAGCGCCCTGTTCGGTGGAAGCCGAGACGTCGGTGGGGGAGGACAGGGCGGAGTCTGTGCGCGGCATGGTTCTCCGAGAGCTGGTGGCGGAAGGGGACCGGGCTGCGGGGCAGGGCGCGACGGCCCCCCGTGCTCGAGAGGCAGGAGGTCCTTGGAACTCGTTTGAGCAACCGTTTTTCCTGCCGAGAAGTAGAGGGCAGCGGGGTAGCCGGGTCAAGGGTCACGGCAAGAGATTTTTCTATTGCCCGGCGGCTGGCACTCACCCCTGGGAGGCTGCGACGATGGACGGGTCGTTGCCGCCCAGGAAAAGGTTTGCTCGTGACCGTTGCTCCAGGTTCCCGCTCCGCCGGCCCGGCGAAGCTCGCCGACGTCGCCGCCCTGGCGGGCGTCAGTGTGGGTACGGCGTCGAAGGCCCTGAACGGCGGCGGGCGGATGCGTCCCGAAACCCGCCAGCGGGTTCTTGACGCCGTCGACGCACTCGGGTTCCGGCCCAACCAGCACGCGCAGAGCCTGCACACCGGGCGGAGCTGGACGGTCGGGCTGATGACGACCGACGGCATCGGCCGCTTCAGCACCCCCGTACTGCTCGGCGCCGAGGACGCGCTCGGAGCCGGCAAGATCTCCGTCCTGCTGTGCGACACCCGCGGCGACGCGATCCGGGAACAGCATCACTTGCGCAACCTCATGGACCGCCGGGTGGACGGCATCATCGTCACCGGCCGCCGTACGGACCCCCGTCCGCCCCTGGACGGCATCGAGGCCGTCCCCATCGTCTACGCGCTCTCGCCGTCCACCGACCCGGCCGACACCTCGGTGGTCTCCGACGATCGGGGCGGGGCCGTACTGGCCGTCGAACACCTGCTGGCCACGGGTCGTACGCGCATTGCTCACATCACCGGCCCGGAACACCACGCGGCCGCCCGCGACCGGGCCCGGCACGCGATCGAGCACCTGGAGCGGGCCTCCCTAGGACTCGCGACGGGACGGGTGCACCACGGGGAGTGGAGCGAGGCGTGGGGGCGCCGCGCCGCCGACGCGGTCCTGCGCACGGCACCGGACACGGACGCCTTCTTCTGCGGCAACGACCAGATCGCCCGGGGCGTGGCGGACGCGCTGCGCGAGCGGAGCGTCAACGTGCCCGGTGACATCGCGGTCGTCGGCTACGACAACTGGGACACCATGGCCCTGGCCAGCAGGCCACCCCTCACCACGATCGACATGGACCTCACCGAGATCGGCCGGATCGCCGCGCTGCGACTCCTCGAAGCCATCGACGCCGACCCGGCACCGGGGGTGCACACCGTTCCGTGCCGACTGATCGTCCGCGAGTCCAGCTGAAGCGATCCGAGTTCCGGTGGGTTGGGAGGTGGGGGAACGGTGGAGCAGCCGGAGTTCAGCGTTGTGCTGACCGGGACCGGCGGCCGGAGGATGGACGTCGTCCAGGCGGTTCGGTCGATCACGGGTCTGAGCGCGTGGCGGAGCGCGCGGCTACTGGAATCCATCCCGGTGGTGGTCGTCGAGGACACATGGTTCGAGGCGGCCGTGGACGCTGTGGGACGTATCAAGGCGGTCGGCGCCGACGCGAGCCTGCTGTGCGGGTGGTGCGAGCGCGCGATGGTCCCCGGAACGGGGCCGGTGGACCCAGGACCGTGCGCGTCCCCCTATTGGTCCCCGGAGGATTGCCCGGCCGGCCGTCCGAGGCGCTGACCTGGGCCGAGACGCCGCTCGCAGGGCCCGCCGGGCTCGGGCCGCCCCCAGAGGGTGACTGAGCGGGAGACCCCGTACGAGCGGCCGGTGCGGTCGGAAGGGTTCAGAGCGGGGCGGTGGCGGTGTGGCGGAGGCCGTCGAACAGGAGGCGTACCACGGCTTGTGCGCCGGCCTCCCAGCCGGGCTGGTCGTGCGAGGCGCAGATGCCGCCCATGGCCCGGAAGACGGTTTCCGGGGGTGACGTCCGAGCGGATCGCGCCGGTCGCGACCGCGGCGGTCATGAGCCGGCCGATCGTCTCGATCATGGAGGCGCGGGCCTGCGCGAACACCGGCGAACCGAGGTCCATGACCGCCTTCAGGGCGACGGCCATGCTCCGGCTCGCCGCGGAGTGGTCCACGAGCTGCTGGAGGAACGCGCGGAGTCCCGCTCAGCGGGGAGGGCCGCCTGAGCAGGTGGGGCGCCGGTGTGCACGTCGAGGACAATGAACACACGACCGCCCTCCTCGACGGCGTCCTCGCCGTCGCCGAGGAGTCCGGGACGAGCGCGGCCCAGGTGTCGGTGGCGTGGCTGCGGGCTCGCGCCGCCCGGGCGTCGACCGCTCTGATCCCGGTCATCGGCCCGCGCACCACCGAGCAGCTGGGCGAGTACCTCACCGCGCTGGACCTCGTCCTCACCGACGAGCAGTACGACCGCCTGGAACAGGCCGGTGGGGTCGCCCTCGGCACCCCGCACGAGACGGCCGCCGCCATCCTCGCCGCCGCTCTCGGCGGCGACGCCGCGCGTGTCCGCCGCTATCCTGTCCCCGTGATCTGATCTCACGCTCGGCGAGGCGACCGCCGGGCACGCGGGGCCGGTACGCCCGTCTCGCCGCACCACGTCGTCATCGACGCGCGGGTGACCGCCCGGGGAGTCCGCTGTCGGGCGCAGGCGTCGGTGGCCTGCGCCCGCTCAGTGAGTAGCGCTGCCCTCGGCGTGACCGAGCGGTCGCCCGAACGTCGCGTTCCAGCGTCCGGCGCGACCGCTGAACTCGGTGGCGGTCAGCGGCGGTACGTCGATCCGCCAGAACGCCGAATCCGGTGCTCCGAGCGCCCGAACGGCCGCGGCACGTACGATTTCCGGCTCCACCACGGCGACGGTCCGGCCCGAGAACCGCGCGGCCTCGTCCAGCCAGGCCGCGACCCGCTCGCACAACTCGTGCACCGACTCGCCCCCGTGCGGTGCGGCCGTCGGGTCCGCCAGCCAGAGAGCGACGGCGTCCGGGGCGTCGGCGCTGACGTCGGCCAGCGTACGGCCCCGCCAACCGCCCACGTCGAACCCGGCCGGCGCGGTCTCGACAGCGCCGTCGAACCCCAACGCCGACGCGGTCTCCCGGCATCGCGAAGTGGGGGAGACGAGTACCCGCTGTGCTGCCGGAAGAGAGCCCGCGGCCGAACGCGCACGCGCGGTGCCGGTCGCGTCGAGCGGGCATCCGTCGTCGAAGCGCGCCTCCCGCAGCGACGCACTGATCGCGGGTGAGATCAGCATCACTCGGCTCGTCATTCGCCCACCCCCATGTCCGACTTCTCTGTCCGTCCAGGCCGGTGAGACTCCGGGCCACCGGGTGTGTCGTGGAGGGCGGCGAGGTGCTCGAGCAGCAGGCCTTCACGGGTCGACCAGGGGCAGACCTCGACCGCCTTGGCCTCGCAGGCCTCCATGAGGGCCTCGGCGACCAGGGCTCCGGCCAGGGACTGCTCGGCGCGGTGCCGGGAGATGCCCGGGAGCTTGGCGCGGCGCGCCGGATTCGCGGCGGCCAGCACCGGGACGGAGGCACGCAACTGGGGCAGGGCCAGCTTCCGTTGTGAGCGTTGTGCCTTGCCCCGGGCGGCGGCGAGCCGGGCGAGCTGCTCGAAGGTCTTGGAGCAGGCCAGCACGCGGGTGCCCGGCTCCGCCCGCGGCAGGTCGGGGACGGCTTCCAGCTTTCGACGCAGATACCGACGGATCTCGGTGAGACCCTGCTTGGACGGGGCGATGCCGCCGGGCAGCCAGTCCCGGGTGATTCTGCGGGCGCCCAAGGGCAGGGAGTGGACGCTGTGCGGCTGGTCTCCGGTACCCGAGGCGATCTCCACGGTGCCGCCACCGACGTCCAGGACCAGCAGCCGGCCGGCCGCCGGGCCGACCCACTGGCGGGCGGCCACGTAGGCAAGCCGCGCTTCCTCTTCGCCGTCCAGCACGCTCAGTTGGGTGCCGGTTCTGCGTGCCACGCGCCTGATGACCTCGTCGCGGTTGGGTGCGTCCCGGATGACCGAGGTGGCGAACGCGAACATGTCGGTGCCGCGCAGTCGGGGGTCGGAGGCGATCGCCTGGGCGACGGCGCGCTCGACGCTCTCCACCCCGGCGTCGTCGAGTCGCCCCTTGCGGTCGAGCGTCTCGTGCAGTCGCAGCCGCACCTTGTGGGAGAACACCGGCTCCATCACATGGCCCGGCCGCGATCGCACCACCGTGAGCAGAGCGCTGTGGCACCCGACGTCGAGTACACCGGCCTGCCGCATCCCATCGCCTCCCCTGGTCTCGTTTCCTCCATGCCGGAACGGATCGACTGCGTCTCCCCATCGTCCGACGGCCCCGTCACCCGACGCGATGGGACTTCCGGTCCACTGTGTGCACGTTCCCTCACCAACCGTGAACCCTACGTCCCGCTCGAATGAGACGGAGCTTCGGTGGACGCGAACCTGGAGGGAGGACCGACGGCCTCACGTCTCCTGCCGGGAAGCGATCTCGCTGATCAGCTTCTCGACGCGGGCCTTGATCTCGTCCCGGATGGGGCGCACGGACTCCACACCCTTGCCTGCCGGGTCCTCCAGGGCCCAGTCGAGGTACTTCTTGCCGGGGAAGACCGGGCAGGCGTCGCCGCAGCCCATGGTGATCACGTAATCGGACGCCTGGACGGCCTCGGTGGTGAGGAGCCTCGGCTGCCGGCCGGCGATGTCGACGCCGACCTCCCGCATGGCCTCGACCGCGGCCGGGTTGACCTGCTCGCCCGGGATCGAGCCGGCCGAGCGGACCTCGATCCGGTCGCCCGCGAGATGCGAAAGGAAGCCGGCTGCCATCTGCGAACGCCCGGCGTTGTGCACACAGACGAACAGCACGGAGGCGAGCGGAGTGGCAGACATCGGTACTTCTTTCGCGGTCAACGGGTCGTACGGCGGTGAGTGCGGACCCGGAGGGCGTGAACGCTGGTCGGCGCCGGCCGGAACTCGTATCAGCCTCGAGTGATGTGACAGTATCAGTCCATGCTGACGTCAGCCGATGCCGATCTGATGCGGGTCTTGGCCGACCCGCTCAGGCTCCGGATCGTGACCCTCCTGGCCCGGGAGACGCTCTGCACCACGCACCTGATCGAGGAGACGGGCGCCAAGCAGACCAACCTCTCCAACCACCTGAAGGTGCTGCGCGAGTCCGGGATCGTGGAGACGGAGCCGTGCGGCCGGTTCGTCTACTACCGGCTCAGGCCCGAGGCCCTCGCCGCCTTGGCCGGTCGATTCGCCGACTTCGCCGAAACCGCGCGCACCACCGCCGAGAACAACACCAAGCGGTCCTGCCCCTGACTCGTCGTCAGTGTTGTTCCCCTGGATGCGGGGCGCTGAACGGACACGGGGTCAGGCCGCCTGGGACGCGCTGGTCAGCGCCGGGGAGTCGACGGCGTCCTCGCCGTACAGATCCTGCACCCAGTTGGTCTGGTAGATGGTCTCCAGATACCGCTCACCCAGATCCGGGGCGATGGCCACCGCGGTCAACTCCCGCCCCTCGTGCCGGGCCAGCCAGTCCATCGCGCCGCTGACCACCGTGCCGGTGGACCCTCCGAACAGAAACCCGCGGCCGGCCAGCCGGTGACAGGCCCCGATCGTGTCGGTCTCCGCCACGCGTACCACGTCGTCCACATAGGACTCGTCCAGCATCGGCGGGCGTCTGCTGGCGCCCAGGCCGGGAATCATCCGCCGGCCGGCCTCACCCCCGAACGTCACGGAACCCACGCTGTCCACGGCCACGATGCGCACCGGGCGGTGCCACTCGCGGAAGTAGCGCGCGCAGCCCATCAGGGTCCCGGTGGTGCCGGCCCCGACGAACAGCACGTCCAGTTCCGGGAACTGCCGGGCGATGGCTGGTGCCGTCCTGCGGTAGTGGGCCATGCCGTTATTGGGGTTGGTGTACTGGTTGAGCCACACATAGCGGTCGTCGGAGGCGCACAGCGCGCGGACGTGGTCGATGCGCGCGCCGAGGAAGCCGCCTACGGGGTCGGGTTCGGTGATGACGCGGACCTGGCCTCCCAGGGCCTCCATCATCAGCCGGGTCGCCAGGTTGCAGCGGGAGTCGGTCACGCACAGGAACTGGTAGCCCTTGGCGGCCGCGATCATGCTCAGGGCCACGCCCAGGTTGCCGGAGGACGACTCGACCAGAACCGAGCCCGCCGTCAGCAGGCCGTCGCGTTCGGCGGCCTCGACCATTTCGGTGGCGGCCTTGAGTTTGATCGAACCGGCGAAATTGAAGCCCTCGCACTTGAGGAACAGCGGGTGCCCGAAGATTCCCTCAAGGTCGACGAAGAGGTCGTCCTCGTTGAAGTCCTGGGGGACGGATATGACGGGCATGGTCGTCTCCTTCACTGCGGGGGTGGGGATCGCCTTCCGGTCTTCCTGCCGCTGATCCGTCCGGGTACGGCCCGGAGAGGAATTCGGATCGGTGAGTTGCGAGTCGCCGGAACGCCTCCAGTACGCCCGAATCCGGGCAGCCTTGTCATGCCACCGAAATTCGGGACTTGACACGCGCTCTCTTCGTGTGAAAGCACCCGTGACCTGGTGAGCCGGGGCCGTTCAGCGCAATTCCCGGGTGATTCCCCGCGGATCGAACGGGTGCCTGTGAGAGGTGGTCGTAAGCCTGCGCGACGCGCACGGAAAGCCAGGGATCACGGGGCGACGACGGGCAAAATGGCCGGACTATCAAGACCGATGCGCTTCGTCAAGCCCCGAAATGCAGGGGCAGGACACGAAGCTCCCGGCCGGGCCTACTGGAGAGGCGCGGACATCACGAATCCGTCCGTACCGACCGACGCTGAATGAAATGTCATCGAGGAGCTCACGTGCTAGAGAAATCCGTGGAGGTCTTGACGGCCGAACCGGCTGACATCCCACCGCTCCATGCGGGCGGGGACGCCGGTTCGGCGACCGACACCGAAAGGCTGCTGGCCGATGTGCTGGCCGGCGTCGTGCGCGTCGAGCAGGTGCCGGCCGACAGCCACTTCTTCAACGACCTGGGTGCCGACTCCTTGGTGATGGCCCAGTTCTGCGCGCGGGTCAGGAAGCGGGGGGACCTGCCGGCGGTGTCGATGAAGGACATCTATCGGCACCCCACCATCCGGAGCCTGGCCACCGCGCTCGTCGAGGCCGCGCCCGCCCCCGTTCCGTCCCCGTCCGTGGAGGCGCCGTCACCGGCGCGGACACCGACCGACGTACGGGCATCGGCCGAGCGGACGGCGCGGGCCGAGGCGCCGGCGGCGGTTCGTACACGGCGCTACATCGTCTGTGGAGTGCTGCAGTTCCTGATCTTCCTGGGCTATTCCTGCCTTGTCGCCCTGGCAGTCGAGCAAGGCCGGCAGTGGATCTCCGCGGGATCAGGCCTGTTCGACCTCTACCTGCGGTCCGTCCTGCTCGCCGGCGCGGGCTTCCTCGGCCTGTGCGCCCTCCCGATCGTGGCCAAGTGGACGCTCGTCGGCCGCTGGCGGTCCGGGGAGTTCCCCCTGTGGGGCATGGCCTATCTGCGGTTCTGGGTCGTCAAGACGCTGATCCGCACCAGCCCCGTGCGTCTGTTCGCCGGTTCACCGCTCTACGTGCTCTACCTCAGGGCGCTCGGCGCACGGATCGGCAAGGGCGTCACGATCCTCTCCCACACGATCCCGGTCTGCACCGACCTGCTCACCGTCGGCGAGGGCACGATCATCCGTAAGGACGTGCTGCTGTCCTGCTACCGCGCCCACGCCGGCGTGATCCAGACCGGCCCGGTCACCCTCGGCAGCGACGTGCTCGTCAGCGAGCACACGGTCCTCGACATCGAGACCTCGATGGGCGACGGCGCCCAGCTGGGCCACGCCTCCTCCCTGCACACCGGCCAGGTGGTGCCCGCCGGCGAACGCCGACACGGCTCTCCGGCGCAGCCGACCGAGGTGGACTACCGGAGGGTCGGCCCCGCCGACTGCCCGACCGCCAAAAGGACCGCGTACGGCGCTGTTCAGCTGCTGAGCCTGCTGGCGGTGTACCTGCCGCTGGCGATGGGCGGCGTCAGTGCCCTGCTCGCCGGTCTCCCGCAGCTTCAGACACTCCTGAACCCGCAGCCGATGGCCAGCCCGGCGTTCTACGTCGATGCCCTGATCGCCTCCGTGATCGTCCTCTTCGGATCCCTGCTGGCCGGCCTCCTCGTCGTGGGTACCGTGCCGCGTCTCCTGAGCCGGGCCATCGAACCCGGCAAGGTCTATCCGCTGTACGGCTTCCACTACGGCATCCAGCGGGCGATCGCGGTGATGACCAACAGAAAGTCCCTCACCACGCTCTTCGGCGACAGCTCCGGCATCGTCCACTACCTGCGCTACCTCGGATACGACCTGTCCCGCGTCGAGCAGACCGGGTCGAACTTCGGCACCGAAGTGCAGCACGAGAACCCGTACCTGAGCTCGGTCGGCACCGGCACCATGATCGCCGACGGACTGTCCATCATGAACGCCGACTTCTCCAGCACGTCCTTTTGCGTGTCCCGCACGTCGATCGGGCCGCACAGCTTCCTCGGAAACCGCATCGCCTACCCCGCGCAGGGCAGGACCGGAGACAACTGCCTGCTCGCGACGAAGGTCATGGTCCCCATCGACGGACCCGTACGCGAAGGCGTGGGCCTGCTGGGCTCACCCAGCTTCGAGATCCCGCGCACGGTGATGCGCGACAACCGGTTCAACCACCTCGAGACCGGCGACGAACTGCGCCGCCGCCTGGCCGCCAAGAACAAGCACAATGCGGCGACCGCCGGCCTGTACCTGCTCGCGCGGCTGATCCACCTCTTCGTGATCACCCTCATCACCATGGGCGCGGTCGACCTCTACCCCTCGTTCGGCGCCCTGGCGATCGCCCTGGCCAGTGTCCTCACCCTCACGTACACCGTCGTGCACTTCGCGCTCGTCGAGCGGGCCTCCACCGGATTCAAGGCCCAGAAGCCGCTGTACTGCTCGATCTACGAATCCTCCTTCTGGCGCCACGAACGCTTCTGGAAGATGGCCTCGGTCCACTACATCCAGGCCTTCGACGGCACCCCGTTCAAGAACGTGATCTGGCGGCTGCTGGGGGCCCGGATCGGCAAGCGGGTCTTCGACGACGGCTGCTTCTTCCCGGAGCGCACCCTCGTCACCGTCGGCGACGACAGCACGCTGAACGCGGGGACCGTGGTCCAGTGCCACTCGCAGGAGGACGGCGCCTTCAAGTCCGACCGCAGTGTCCTCGGCAGCGGCTGCACCCTCGGGGTCGGCGCCTTCGTGCACTACGGCGTGACGATCGCGGACGGCGCCGCGCTGGCTCCCGACTCCTTCCTCATGAAGGGCGAGGAAATCCCCTCGCACGCCCAGTGGGGAGGCAACCCGGCCCGGGAGATGCCGGACCACAAAACCCAGGTCGAATCCGGTCAGCGACAACACGCCACCCAGGCAGCCCCGGCCCTCGGCCACTGACACCGCCGACAAGCAGAGGAAAGACCCGATGGCAACGCATGTGAGTCCCACCCGGACCGGCCGCGAGTACTGGCGCGGCGTACTGACAGCCGGCGGCTTCACCCCCGCCCCACGCTGGACCCTTCAGCCGGTGCCCGGCGTGGGGGAGTACCAGACGCCGGTCCCCTTCGGCACCGTGACGGGGCTGCGCCGACTGACGGCGGAGCTGGCGGTACCACTGCCTTCGCTCCTGCTGACCGCGCACGCCAAGGTGCTCGCCGCACTGTCCGGAGAGCGGGAGATCACCACGGGCTACGTCGCCCGGGGCGGCAGCCCGCTCCCGTGCCGGCTCACCACCGCACCCGCCTCCTGGCGCGAGCTGTTGCACCACACCCACCAGGCCGCCACCGAACTGCTGGCACACCAGGACGTCCCGGCCGAGGACATCGACGCTCTGCAGGGCGAACTGGGCCTGACCGGGCCGTTGTTCGAGACCGTCCTCGACCCCGACGCGATCGACGGAGACCTCACCGAGGGCACCGCACTGCGAGTGGGCGTCCGTCACGACGACGGGCGGCTCGTACTGCGGCTGCGCTACCGCACCGACGCGCTCGACGCCGACAGCGCCGCCCGTATCGCCGGCTACCACCTGACCGCGCTCGCGCTGATCACCGCCGACCCCGATGCCGAGCACACACGCCAGAGCCTGCTGTCCGCCGAGGAGCTTCGGTTCCAGCTCGACCAACTGGCCGGACCGGACCGGGAATTGCCCGACGCGCGGATGCATGAGCTGTTTGAGGACCGGGTGCGGAAGCATCCGGACGCCGTCGCCGCGGTGCACGCCGACCGGCAGTGGACCTACGGGGAGCTCAACGCCCGGGCCAACCGGCTCGCCCGCGCCCTCGTAGCCCGTGGGCTCGGCCGCGAAGGCGTCGTCGCGGTGGTGACCGAACGCAACCTGGACTGGCTGGCCGCCGTCATCGCGGTCTTCAAGGCCGGAGGCGCCTACCTCCCCATCGAGCCGCACTTCCCGGCCGCACGCATCGCCGCCACCCTCTCCCGCGCCGCATGCACGCTGGTGCTGACCGAACCCGGCAGCACCACCACGCTCGACCAGGCCCTCGACTCCCTTCCCGGGACCGAGAGGCTCCTCGTCGACACGGCCTACGCGGAAGACCACCCCGAAGGTGATCTCGGCATCCCGGTCACGTCCGACCAACTCGCCTACATCTACTTCACCTCCGGCTCCACCGGTGAGCCCAAGGGCGCGATGTGTGAGCACGCGGGCATGCTCAACCACCTCTACGCCAAGATCGACGACCTCCAGGTCGGTGAGGGACACGTGGTCGCCCAGACCGCGCCCCAGTGCTTCGACATCTCCCTGTGGCAGTTGGTCTGCGCGCTGCTGGTCGGCGGGCGGACCCTCCTGGTCGCACAGGACGTCATCCTCGACGTACCCCGCTTCCTCGACACCCTCACCGACGGCGAGGTCACCGTCCTCCAGGTCGTGCCCTCCTATCTCGAAGCCGTCCTGACGGAACTCGAACAGCGCCCCCGTACGCTGCCCGACCTGCGGTACGTGTCGGTCACCGGCGAGGCGCTGAAGAAGGAGCTCGCCGAGCGATGGTTCGCCGCCCAGCCCCGGATCAAGCTGGTCAACGCCTACGGGCTCACCGAGACCTCGGACGACACCAACCACGAGGTCATGGACCGGGCACCGGACCGCATCCTGCTCGGCCGCGCGGTCAACAACGTGCGCGTCTACGTCGTCGACGAACACCTCACTCCGGTGCCCCTGGGCGCCCCGGGCGTGATCGCGTTCTCCGGCATCTGCGTCGGCCGCGGTTACATCAACGACCCCGAACTCACCCGGGCGGCCTACCTCGTCGATCCGCACCGCGAAGGCACACGGCTCTACCTCGGCGGCGACCACGGCCGCTGGCACCCTTCGGGAAAGCTGGAGTTCCTCGGCCGCCGCGACGCCCAGGTCAAGATCCGCGGGTTCCGGATCGAGATCGGCGAGATCGAGAACACCCTGCTCCGTCTCCCCGGTGTCCGCGACGGCGCGGTGGTGACGGTCGAACGCGCCGACCGGAGCAAGCACCTGGTCGCCTTCTACTCCGGCCCGAAGCCCCTCGACACCGGGACCCTCACCGACCGGCTGGGTGCCTCACTGCCCGCCTACATGATCCCCGCGGCCTTCCACTGGCGCGAAAGCCTGCCGCTGACCGCCAACAGCAAGATCGACAAGAAGGCACTGGCGGCACTCGCCGAAGAACCCGCCACGACCACCGACGACGACCATCAGCCGCCGGCCACCCCGACCGAGCAGCGCCTGGCGGCCGCCTGGGCGAAGGTCCTCGGCGTCCCGCAGGACCGGATCGGACGCCGCGACCACTTCTTCGACCGCGGCGGCACCTCCCTCTCGGCGGTGAAGCTCGCCATCGCCCTGGACCGCGCGGTGTCCCTCAAGGACGTCACCGCGCACCCGGTCCTCACCGACCTCGCCGCTCTGGTCGACAACGGACCCCAACGCCACGCGACCCCACCACTGACCTCCGTCTGACCGACATCGAAAGGAACAGCACCATGCCGTACGCGACCCCGTCGTCCCTCCTCGAGGTGGACCTGCACCCCGGCAAGCCCCCGATCCTGCACACCGACACTGCCGACGAGGCCCCGGCCTGGGCCGCCGAACACCGGCAGGCGCTGCGCACCCTCGCCACCGAACACGGCGCGGTCCTCGTCCGCGGCCTGCGGCTGCGTGACGCGGACCAGGCCTGCGCCGTCCTCCATGGCCTGGCTCCGGCCCTGATGACCGACATGGAGGCCTTCGCCCCACGCCGGACCTACACCCCAGGCGTGTACTCCTCCTCGGCATGGCCGCCGAACCAGCCGATGTGCATGCACCACGAACTCAGCTACACCCTCCGGCCCCCCGGCCTCATGCTGTTCGCCTGCCTGGCCGCACCCGCCACCGGCGGAGCCACCGCCGTAGCCGACGCGTCCGCCGTCCTCGACGCACTGCCCACCGAGCTGGTGCGCCGCTTCGAACAGGAGGGCTGGCTGCTCACCCGCACCTACAACGACGAAATCGGCGCCCCCTACGCCGAGGCCTTCGGCACCGACGACCGCACCGCCGTGGAGGACCACTGCCGTACCCACGCCATCGAATTCGCCTGGCAACCCGACGGGGGCCTGCGTACCCGGCAGCGCCGCCCCGCCGTGACGACCCACCCGGTCACCGGCCGACGTTGCTGGTTCAACCAGATCGCCTTTCTCAACGAATGGACGATCGAACCCGAGATCCGCGAGTACCTCATCGACGTCTACGGCGCCGAAGGACTGCCGTTCAACACCCGCTTCGGAGGCGGCGACCCCATCGGCCCGGACATCGTCCGCCTTCTCAACGACACCTACACCGCCCACACCGCCCGCGAGCCGTGGCAGGCCGGTGACCTCATGCTCGTCGACAACGTGCGCACCGCGCACAGCAGAGAGGCCTTCCAGGGACCACGGGAGGTCCTCGTCGCCATGGCCGAGCCGCTGCGCCGGGCCGCGTGGCCGCCGACCGGCGAGGTGAGTGACGTATGACCACTGTCCGTTCCCTCGCACTGGAGCCCGTCATGTCCCAGCCGCACCTCGTGCCGACGTTCGCAGTGATCTCCGGCGCCCAGGTCCAGGACGCCCTTCAGGACCGGGAGAAGCAGATCGTGGACCTCGTCGAGGCCACCTATCACCTGCACGCCGCCGGAGAGTCGGTCAACCCCCCGTCCTACTTCCTGCGCTTCCCCGACCGCCCCTCCGCCCGGATCATCGCGCTGCCCGCCTCGATCGGCGGACCGGCAAGGGTGGACGGTCTCAAATGGATCTCCAGCTTTCCGGACAACGTCCAGGCCGGCATCCCCAGGGCCTCCGCGGTCCTGATCCTCAACGACCACGACACGGGTTATCCCTTCGCCTGCCTGGAAAGCTCCATCATCAGCGCCACCAGAACCGCCGCGTCCGCGGCCCTGGCTGCCGACCACCTCACCCGCAACCGGCCGCGCCCCACCCGCATCGGGTTCTTCGGGACGGGCCTGATCGCCCGCTACATCCACACCTTCCTGACCGCCCTGGGATGGTCCTTCGAGGAGATCGGCGTCCACGACCTGTCCGGCGACAGCGCCGCCGGTTTCCGCGACCACGTCCAACGCAGCGGCACCCCGGGACAGGTCATCGTGCACGAGAGTGCCGAGGCAGTCATCCGCTCCAGCGACCTCGTCGTCTTCGCCACCATCGCGGGGGAGCCGCACATCAGCGACCCGGCCTGGTTCGACCACAACCCCCTGGTCCTGCATGTGTCCCTGCGTGACCTCGCACCCGAGATCATCCTTGCCTCGGCCAACATCGTCGACGACGTCGACCACTGCCTCAAGGCCGACACGTCCCCGCATCTGGCCGAGCAGCTCACCGGCAACCGTGACTTCCTGCACGGAACACTCGCCGACGTCATGACCGGCCGAGTGACACCGCCCATCGACCGCCCGCTGGTGTTCTCACCCTTCGGGCTCGGAGTGCTCGACCTCGCCGTCGGCAAATACGTCTACGACGAGACGGCCCGCTCCGGGCAGCTCCACGTCATCGAGGACTTCTTCCACGACCTGCGCCGACACGGCTGACTGGCCGACGGAGGTCATTTCACAAGGAGTGAGACACGCATTCTCGCCAGCGAGATGTACGTTCTCACGCTCCGATCAGATCGGCCCACCGGGTGATCCCGCCGGAGTGGACACGTATGCCGTGCCGAGTCGCCAGCGCGTGGACGATCTCCTGGCCGCGGCCGTGCTCGTCCGGATCGATTCCCGGGGGCGACTGTCCGGCTGGAAGCGCGGATCCCGCGTCGGTGACTTCGACGCGCAGAGTGCTGAGCCCTTCGGCCCGTACCCAGGACAGCCGCAGCTCCGCCGGGGGCAGGGCGTGGACGATCGCGTTGGTGAGCAGCTCCGAGACCACCAGGAGGCAGTCCTCGGCGGTCTCGCAGGACACGTTCCAGTCGGCGAGGACTGCCTTCACACGCCGGCGTGCGGCCGAGACGACCTCGGCGACGTGCGGCAGCGGACCGACGTGCTCGACCGCCTCCCGAAGCATCGTATTGAGCTGTGCCGCCATGTCTTCTCCTCCGGAGCGCTGTCGGCGGGTTGCCGAGCCTCAGCGCGCGTTGCCGGGCCTCAGTGAACGTTAGGAAGCGAAGAGAGCCCGGTCAATGAACGGCGGTCGCCATTACCGAACGCTCACCTTCACCCGGTGGTGAACCGGCGTCGGCCTGCACGTAAAGCGAACCCTCCGTGGCGGTACTAGGCTCGGCTCATGGCCGGCCCAGTCCAGTCGATCGAACGGGCGGCGGCGATCTTGCGTCTGCTCGCTGGTGGGCCCCGTCGACTCGGGCTCGGCGAGGTGGCGGCCTCGCTCGGACTGGCGAAGGGCACGGCGCACGGCATTCTGCGCACCCTCCAGCACGTGGATTTCGTGGAGCAGGACGCGTCGACCGGAAAATACCAGCTCGGTGCGGCGCTGCTGCACCTCGGCACCAGCTACCTCGACGTCAATGAGCTGCGGTCGCGCTCCATCAACTGGACCGATGCCCTGGCCGCCCGCAGCGGGGAAGCGGTCCGCCTGGGCACCCCCTTCGAGGGCCAGGTCCTCGTGATCCACCACGTGTTCCGGCCGGACGACACCCTCCAGACCCTTGACGTGGGTTCGCTGCTGCCTCTGCACGCCTCCTCACTGGGCAAGGTGCTGCTGGCGTACGGGACCGCGTCCCTCGAGTCGGCTTCGGAAGCCGGGCTGGAGGCCTACACCCGGCACACCCTGGTCGTACCGGAGAAGCTCACCCGGGCGCTCGCCGAGGTCCGGGAAGTCGGCTGGGCCGCGGAGATCCAGGAAATGAGCATGGGGGAAGCCGGTATCGCCTCGCCGATCCGGGGGCACGGCGGCCTTGTCGTGGGCGCCGTCGGCCTTTCCGGCCCGGTCGAGAGGATCTGCGACAGCCACAGCCGTCCCCGGCCGAACCTGATCACCCTGCTCCGCGAGGCCGCACGGGCGATCTCCAGAGATCTGGGAGCAGCACGCTAGTAAGACCCCGCCTCCTCGACACATCGGAAGGCAGACCCGATCATGGTTGAACGGTATGTGATGTCCATCGATCAGGGCACCAATTCCACCCGATGCATTCTGTTCGACCACCACGGGCGGCTGGTGTCGGTCGTCCAGCGGGAGCATCAGCAGCACTTCCCCAGGCCCGGCTGGGTCGAGCACGACGCCGTCGAGATCTGGCGCAATCTGCGGCGCATCATGCCCGAGGCGCTCTCCGACGCCGGTGTCGGTGCGGGAGAGGTCGCTGCCATCGGTATCGCCAATCAGCGCGAGACGACGGTGCTGTGGGACCGGCGGACGGGCGCCCCGCTGGGCAGGGCGATCGTCTGGCAGGACACGCGTACGGCACCGCTCGTGGAGGACCTGAGAAACCAGCCCGGGGACGAATTCTTCCTCGAGCGTTGCGGCCTGCCCCCCTCTACCTACTTCTCGGCACCGCGGATCCGCTGGCTGCTCGACCATGTGAACGGACTGGACCAGCGCGCCAGGGACGGCGAGGTGCTGTTCGGCACGATGGAGAGCTGGCTGATCTGGAACCTCACCGGGGGCGCGGACGGTGGCCTGCACATCACCGACGTCACCAACGCCAGCCGCACCATGCTGATGAACATCCGCGCGCTCACCTGGGACGAGGAGCTTCTGGAGTTCTTCGGGGTGCCCCGCCCCATGCTGCCCGAGATCCGGTCCTCGGCCGAGGGCTACGGGGACGCCCGCACGGTCCTCCCGGGTGTCCGCATCACGGCAGCCCTCGGTGATCAGCAGGCCGCCCTGTTCGGCCAGACCTGCTTCACACCGGGTGAGGCGAAGTGCACGTACGGAACGGGCAGCTTTCTGCTGCTCAACACCGGTACCGATCTCGTGCGGTCCCGGCACGGACTCCTCACGACCGTCGCCTACAAGATCGGGGACCAGCCCCCGGTCTATGCCCTGGAAGGATCGATAGCCGTCACCGGCTCACTGGTCCAGTGGTTCCGTGACCGTCTGGGACTGATCAGCAGCGCGCCGGAGATCGAGACACTCGCGCGGACGGTCGAGGACAACGGCGGCTGCTACATCGTTCCCGCGTTCTCGGGTCTCTTCGCACCTCACTGGCGCAGCGACGCACGCGGTGTCATCGTCGGTCTCACCTCCTACATCACCAAGGGACACCTGGCCCGAGCCGTCCTGGAGGCCACCGGCTGGCAGACGCGCGAGGTCGTCGACGCCATGAACGCCGACTTCTCGGTCGCGCTGAAGGAGCTCAAGGTGGACGGCGGCATGACAGCGGACAACCTGCTCATGCAGTTCGTGGCCGATGTGCTCGATGTGCCCGTGGTGCGGCCCATGGTCGCCGAGACGGTCTCCCTCGGCGCCGCCTACGCCGCGGGGCTCGCCTCCGGCTACTGGCCGGACCTGGAAGTGCTGCGCCGTAACTGGCACCGGGCCGCCCAGTGGCTGCCGGACATGGACCCCGAGCGGCGGGACCTGGAATACGGAGACTGGCAGCGCGCGGTCGAGCGGTCGCTGGGGTGGATCGAACCGCCGAGGTCCAGGTGATTCCCGGGCGATGGCGACAGCGAGCCGGAGTGCCCGTCAGCAGGTGGCCGGGAACGCCGAACACCGCGCCGCCCGTACCCGCGGCGTGCGGGTACGGGCGGCGCGGTGTGTGCGGCCCGGGGGTGTTGTTACACGGAGCTGCGCCGGATGCGGCGCAGGAGCACCAGGCCCGCGATCACGAGAACCCCTCCGCCCGCGGCCGGCCAGAGGTTCGTGCCGGTGTCGGCCAGATCACCGGTGACCGCCTGCGGTTCGGTCTGCGACTGAGACTGCGACTGTGAACCTGCCTGCGACGTGTCCTGCGCTGTCGCCTGTGTGGACGGGGCGTCCGTGCCGGCGGCCGGCGTCTGCGCGCGGTGGGTCGCTTCGCTGCCGTGGTGCTCGTGCGCGCCGCCCTGCGGCGCGGCGGCCGTGTCGCTCGCCGCGGCCGAGGGTGACGTGTCCGCCTTGGGCACGACGACAGTGTGGCCGGTGCCGGTGCCGGTGCCGGTGGTCTGGCCGCCGTGTGTCGGTTCGGTGGTGACCGGCGTACTGGCCGGGGGCTGCGCGGTCTGCGTATCCGTGGGGGTGGCGGAGGCCGTCGCGTCGTTGCCGCCGGACGAGGCGTCAGGACTCGGTGACGGCTCGCCCTGCGACGGCTCACCCGTACCGGTACCGCCGCCGGTGCCGCCTCCAGCACCGCCACCGCCGCCGGCCCCTCCGCCGGCACCGTCGCCGCACTGTCGCCCGGCGTTGATGCAGTCCACCATCTCCCGCATGAGGGATGCGTCGAAGACGTTGATGAAGTCGTCGTGGTCGGTGATCGCCTTGTGCACCTGCTCCGGGAACCCGTCCACGGCGTACGGGTTCTTCACCTGGCCGTTCTCGAGGGTCGGCGCCGGAACGTCGTAGACCAGGCGCATCGTCAGCTGCGGGATCGCCTTGAAGCCGCCCGCGCAGTTGCCGTTGGCGTCGGCGAAGGCGACGTGCGTGCGGTGGTTGGCGCTGTCGATGTTCTGACCGTCCCAGCAGCTCTGGAAGGCGAACGACCGCACCACGCTGCTGCCCTGGGGACAGATCGGGTACTTGTCCGTCAGCTGCACCTTGTCCTCGAAGCCGGTGCAGCTCCAATGGGCGTTGGCGTTCGCGGGGCCGTTGGTGAACGCCTTCGCATCGCCCGTGATGATGCGCAGGAACGTCGGCATTTCGACGACCTTGCTCTGCGGGTTGCCGATGAACTCGATCTGCGCCTGCTTGGCCTGCAGGACCTTCCCGACGTTGCCCTCCAGGCCGCCGCCGTTCTTGTCGGCGTCGAACTCCTGCGTACCGTCCTGCACTCGGAGCACCGGCCAGTAGTACGTGGACTTGTCGCCCTGGTTCTGGCACGTGGTCGCGGCCTTGGCGAGATCGCCGTTCGTGGCGAACGCGTCGTTCGACTGGTTGCCGACGTAGTCGTGCAGGTGGTGGGCGCCGTTGGTGACACCGGGGGCGACGATCACGTTGTCGGTGTTGAACTTCTTGTTGGCGTTCACACCGCACGCGCTGGTGAACGTGCCGGTCGAGGCGTTGCCGCCGCTGCCCGGCTTCTGCGGCACGTTCGGCTGGACCTTGGTGATGTCCACGAAGTCCGCTGCGACGGGACCGCTGACGGTGCTCGCGCCGCCGCCCTGCTGGCCGCCGTTCTGTTGCCCGCCGTTCTGGCCGCCGTTGTCGTTCTGCTGCTGACCGTTGCCGTTCTGGCCACCGGTGTTGTTCGGGGACTGGTTCGCGGGGACCGCGGTGCAGGTGGCCAGAGCGTCGAGCGAGTTCGGTGCTTCGGCGCCCGCGTTCTTGAAGGCGGTCTTGATGCGGTCGATGACCGCGCCCCGCTTCTCCTTCAGCGGACCGAGGATCGCGTTCTGGGCGAAGTTCGCGTCCTGTGCCTGGGCCTGCTGCTCCGAGGTCATTCGTGCGTACGCCTCGGAGATCTGCTGGTCGAGGAGCGCGAGTTCCTTGTCGACGTCCGCCCTCGCCTGCTGTGGCACCTCGGCGAGTTTGCTGCCCACGTCCGGACAGTCGATCGTGGCGGCTCCCGACCAGGTCTGGTTGCTCGGGTTCGCCTGACCGGGTTCACCCCCCGAGCCGCTCTCGGTCGCTGAAGCGTAGACATTGACCGCTACCAGCCCTCCTCCGCCCAATATCAGAGCGGCTGCGGCAAAAGTCGCACGCTGTGCCCCCATGGGGCGTCTGCGCGTGTTGCGTCTCACGTGTGTACTCCTACGTCCCGTGGCAGGCCAGGCATGGAAATCCCCCGTCCCATACGCAGGCGAGCCCGGTAGCGTTCAAACGCCGCACGAATTCACAGCAGCCTCGTAGCTCGCGGTCAAACCTGCCACGTTGATCCCAGGTCACACCCGTCAAGCCCGCCCGTGTGCCTTCTGTGAGCGGCGCGACAGTGAGTCGATGAGCACCGCGGCGAAGAGCACCCCGCCCGTGATGATGAACTGGACGGCGGCGGGGGTGTCCGTGAGCGCCATGCCCGAGGCGATCGACTGGATGATCAGCATGCCGAGCGCGGCCGACCAGGTCGTGCCGCGTCCTCCGAACAGGCTGGTGCCTCCGATGACGGCCGCCGCGATGGCGTTGAGCAGCAGGACGCCCGAGCCGGAACTCTGGCTCACCGAGGTGATGCGCGAGGCC
This sequence comes from Streptomyces sp. NPDC058086, assembly GCF_042885015.1. Classification (NCBI taxonomy): domain Bacteria; kingdom Bacillati; phylum Actinomycetota; class Actinomycetes; order Kitasatosporales; family Streptomycetaceae; genus Streptomyces; species Streptomyces sp. NPDC058086. Next base: position 58,351 of record NZ_JBHVST010000050.1, read on the forward strand.
AGGAACAGACCGCCGATCGCGGCCATGGTGCCCGAGATCGCCAGCACCGCGGTCTGCACCCGCGTCACGCTGAGGCTGGCGCGACGGGCTGCCTCGACGCTGCCGCCGAGTGCGTAGATCTGCCGTCCGTAGTGCGTGCGGCGCAACACGATGTCCAGGCCGGCCACCACGACGAGGAAGATCAGGAGGGCGAGCGGCAGGCCCTGGAAGCGGTTGAGCAGATACGCGCCGGTGAACGCGATCACCGCGAGTACTCCTGTGCGTGCCACGATTCCCCGGAGCGAGCGGTAGGGCATGCCGACGGCCTTGCGGCGCCGCCTGTCCTGGTGGCACACGAGGAAGACCATGGCCACGGCGATCGCCGCCAGGCCGTAGGCGGCGGCGTCATTGGTGAAGTAGTAGCTGGTCAGCTTGGCGACGAGCCCGTTCTCGTCGAGGTTGACGGTGCCGCTGGTCCCGAGGATGTACAACATGAAGCCGTTCCAGGTGAGCAGCCCCGCGAGTGTGACGACGAACGCCGGCACCCGGGTTCTCGCGAAGGAGAAGCCCTGGACGGTTCCCGCCGCGGTACCCGTGAGCACCCCGATGATGGCGGCAAGCCATTCGGGCACGCCGTTGTTCACGTTGAGAACGGCGAAGACGGCCGCCGCGAGACCACTGATCGAGCCGACCGACAGGTCGAGTTCACCGATCAGCAGAACGAAGACGATGCCGACCGCGATGAGACCGGTGCCCGCGATGTCCACGCTGAGATTGGACAGGTTCCGGGGCGAGAGGAAGCTCTGGTTCAGGGACTGGAAGGTGATCCAGACCGCGGCGAGGACGAGGACGACGGGCAGCGAGCCCAGTTCGCCGGCGCTCAGCCTGCGCCGGGAGGCGACGATCCAGCGATCGACGACACGGCCGATGGCACGGACGTAGGCCTGCCCGCGGCGGGGCCCCGGGGCCTCGGCGTCGGGTGCGGTGGGTTCGGCCCGAGCGTCGTCCTCCGTCCTGCGCATCCCTTTCACCACCCCGACTCGTGGGAGGCCATCCGGTGGGGCACGTTCTCCGTGGCGCCGGTGACGGAGGAGATGATCTGTTCCTGAGATGCGGTGTTCACGTCGAAGAAGCCGTTGTTGCGACCGAGCCGCAGCACGGCGGCCCGGTCCGCGAGAGCTTTGACGTCGCCCAGGTTGTGACTGATGAGCAGTACTCCCAGGCCGCGGTCGCGCAGCTGGTCGACGAGGTCGAGGACTTCGCGCGTCTGCTCGAATCCCAGAGCCGCGGTCGGTTCGTCCAGGAGGAGGACCCGCGGGTTGCCGAGGAGCGAGCGGGCGATGGCGACCGTCTGCCGCTGGCCATTGGAGAGTGAGACGGTGGGGACCCGTAGATCGGGGACACCTCTGGTCAGGCGTTCCAGCAGGTGCCTGGTACGGCGCTCCATCTCCACCTCGTCGAGGAACCCGAACCTGCGGATCTCGCGCCCGAGGAAGAGATTGCCGACGACATCGAGGTTCCCGCACAGCGCGAGGTCCTGGTAGACGGTGGCGATACCGAGGTCCCGGGCGTCGTGGGGGCGCTTGATGGGGACCGTCCGGCCTTCCCACTCGATGGTGCCCTTGTCGGCGGGGGCGACGCCGGAGATGACATTCACCAGGGTGGACTTGCCGGCCCCGTTGTCCCCCAGAAGAGCGACGACCTGCCCTGCGTGGATCTCCAGTTCGATGTCGGTGAGGACCTCGACGACGCCGTAGCGCTTGCACACGCCGCGCAGCGCCAGCAAGGGGGGAGTCGGCACGGTGACCATCTCCTTCCCGGGGCCCGGACCTGCTCGGAATCTGCCTGTCAGGTGAGCCCCGCCTTGGCGCATGCGGCCGCGAGTTGGGGGGTGCAGATCTGCCGGATCGTGTAGACGCCGTCCTTCACCAGGGTGTTCTTGATGTTGTCGGCGGTCACGGACACGGGGGTGAGCATGACGGCGGGAACCGTCCTCCCGTCGCGGGTCTTCACCTTGCCCGTGGCGACCCGGTCGAGGCTTTCATGGCGGGCCGCGGACACGGCCATGGCGGCGGCGGCCGAGGCCTCGGGTGCGAAGGGTTTGTAGACGGTCATGTACTGATCGCCGCCGACAATGCGCCGCAGGGCTCCCAGTTCGGCGTCCTGCCCGGTGACGGGAGGCAGCGGGGCGACCTTGTTCGCCTTGAGTGCGGAGATGCTGCCGGCGGCGAGGCTGTCGTTGGCGGCGTAGACCCCGTGGATGGTGGAGGCGCCGAGCGCGGAGATGGCGCCTGACATGTCGAGGTTCGCGGTCTCCGGCCTCCACTGGAGGATGTCGTACGCCTTGCCGATCTTCGCCTTCCCGTTGAGCACGGACAGCGCGCCCTTCTTGAACGCCACCGCGTTGGGGTCACTGGGATCGCCGTTCATCATGACGATCGCGCCGGTGCGCGCCTTGGTGCTCATCGCCTTCAGCAGTGCCCTGCCCTGGAGCCTGCCGACCTCCTCGCCGTCGAAGGAGACATAACCCGAGATCGGGCCCTCGGCGAGACGGTCGTAGGCGATGACCGGGATACCTGCCGCATGGGCCTTCTTGACCGCGACGCCGAGCGATTTGGCGTCGACGGCCACGAGCACGATGGCATCGACCCCCCTGGTGATCATCGAGTCCATCTGTTCCTGCTGGGTGGCCACATCGCCCTTGGCATTGACGTGCTCGACCGTGCAGTCGTGGCACAGCTCCGTGATCTTCTTCGCGAGCAGTGGCGTGTCCTGTGTCTCCCAACGGGACGTGGTCTCGTCCGGCAGCAGCAGACCGATCGTCAGGGCGTCGCCACCGCCGGAGCTGTTCCCGGCGCCGTGCCCGCAGGCCGTGAGAGCGACGGCCGTCGAGATCGCGGTCATGACGACGGCCGCGCCCCGGATGCAGGCCTTCATGCGAGGGACCTCCCTGTCCTTCACCTCGCGCTTGTTCTTCACCGAACGGCGCGCGGGCAGCGCGGGGTGGCGTCAAGGGCTCCTGCGCGGGACGGCGGGGCGGTACGGGCCTCGTGTGACGCGGCCCGACGGCGCCGATCCCGTCGAACCAGGTAGGTGGTCGCGGAGCGTCATGACCCGCCTCGTGGCAAGACAACCACGTCGTAAGTGTGACACCGGCCGAGGTGATCTGCGAACGCAGCGACTCCGGCCGACGACGTGCGCCGCGGCATAGATATGTCCATTTGATACCCATATACGATTCTGGTGTGCGGGTGCCTGATTTCCATCCGTCGGCACCTGACGCATCGACGGGAGGTAGGTCGCCGACATGCCTCATGACGGCCGTGCCCGGGCCGGGGTCTCGGAGCCACGGGCACGCGAGGCCGACGCCGCGGACACCGGTTCACCGCCTCCGGTGCCGACGGCGGTCACGAGCGAGCGGGCCCTGACGTTCGCGGGCGTGGCGCTGACAGCGGTCTATCTGCCCGGTGCCGGGAAACAGGAGCTTCGGCTGGTGGAAACGGCCGGACGCGCCCGTTCCGAGTACGGGCTGCCGGAGCGTTTGCCGTTGTCCGGTGACTCACCGGCGGCGCATGCGTTCCGCGCCGGCCGGCCACTGTGGCTGACTCCCGCGGCACTCGCCTCCTACGCGACGGGCGGGCCCACGCCCCCGCGACCGGAGGTGTCTCTCGCCGCGCTCCCGCTGGGGACGAAGGGCGGGCGGCTGGGCTGCCTCGTCGTCGTGGGGGCTTCGACGGACGGTTTCGAGGCCGAACAACGGCGCTTCCTGGAGCAGTACGCCGACGCGGTCGTCGCCGTGCTCCGGACGGGAACCGGCCGACCCGTTCCGTCGCCGCTGCTGAGTCCGGCCCTGCGGAGTCTGTGCGTCGGCTCCTTCGTCATCACGCCGGACACCGGCCTGATCGAGGCGGACGAGACGATGCTCGAACTGGCCGGCATCACACCCGACGACTTCGACGGCAAGGCGGACACCCTCCTCGCGCACACCCTCCCGGAGGACATGCACGCGCTGATGTCGGTCCTGGAGCCCGACACCCAGACGGTCGGCCGGCGGGAGCTGGAGTTCCGTGTCCGCCGTCCGACCGGTGAAATGCGCTGGCTGAGCCTGAGCTGCCAGGTGGTGGCAGGCTTCGACGACCGGCCGGAGCAGGTACTGGGCATGGTGATGGCGACCTCGGTCCTGCGGCAGAGCGCCGACGACGTGTCCAGGATCCAGTGGTTGAACGCCGCACTCGACGATGCCGTAACGGTCCGTGACGTCAGCCGGGTGGTGGTCACCGCCCTGGGTGAGCCGCTCGGCGCCGACCGGGTGGCGCTCGCCGAGTTGCAGGACGACCGGCTCGCGGTCACCGTGCTCGATCCGCCCGAGCCCGCCGCCTGGCCGGAGTGGTGGCGTTCCGAGTGGCGCTCGGAGTGGCCCGACGCACCGGTCAGCGCCCTGCCCACCCTTCAGATGGCCCTGCGGGACGGACGTATGGATCTGTGGTCCGCCGGCACGGCCCTCGAACCGGGACTCGCGGGCATCGGCGCCGGAGGTCTGGCCGTCCTGCCGCTCCCCGCCAAGGGCTGGGTCGCCGGCGTGTGCCTGGTCGGCTGGGACCAGCCGCACGAGTTCGTCCCCGAGGAGCGGTTCCTGCTGACCGCCACCGCGGCACTGGTGGGACAGGCCCTCAAGCGTGCGCGCGCACACGACGCCGAACAGGAGCTCGCGACGATGCTGCAGCGCAGTCTCCTGCCCAGGCGCCTGCCCGAGCTGCCCGGCGGGACGGCCGTCGCCCGCTATCTGCCCGCCAGACGGGGGTTGCAGGTGGGCGGTGACTGGTACGACGTCATAGCCCTCTCCGAGGACCGGGTGGCGCTGGTCATCGGCGACGTGCAGGGACACAGCGCCGGAGCCGCGACGATCATGGGCCAGATGCGTACCGCGATCAGGGCGTACGCCGTGGAGGGCCATCCGCCCGACGTGGTCGTCTCGCACGCCAACCGGCTCCTCGTCGGTATGGAGACCGATCTGTTCGCCACCTGCTGCTATGCCGAGTTGGACATGGAGGAGGGCAACGCCCTGTTCGTACGGGCCGGGCACCTCGCACCGCTGGTGCGCCATCCCGACGGCAGGACCGAGGAGGTACAGGTCGCCGGCGGACTCCCGCTGGGCATCCTCGCGGACGCGGAGTTCCCCATGACCACCTGCGCGCTGGCTCCCGGCACGGTGATCGCCATGGTCACCGACGGCCTGGTCGAGGCCGTCGACCTGCCCCTGGACGAGGGCATGAACAGGACTCGCACCGCGCTCGCTGCGGCTGATCCTGCGGATCCGGGGGAAATGGCCGACGCACTGCTCGGCGAACTCGACCCTCGTGAGGACGACGTGGCGCTGTTGCTGCTGCGCTACGACGGCATGAAGACCCGACCGATACGGGCCGGGTGGGCGGTGTGGCGGCTGCCCGACGCCGTCATGCACGCACGCCGTTTCACCGCACGCGCGCTGCGTCGGTGGAAGGTCGAAGAAGTGACCGACGCGGCATTGCTGGTCGTGTCGGAACTGGTCACCAACGGCCTCATGCACACTCAGGGCCCGGTCCGCGTCGACCTGATGCTCCGCGGAGACCGGGTGCGGGTCAGCGTCAGCGACACCTCGCCGCGTGCCCCCGCCAAGCCGGTGATCGTGGACTGGGACGCGACCGGCGGCCGAGGTCTGCTGCTCGTCGAAGCGATGTCGGAGTCCTTCGGCTCCGTGCCGGTGGCCGGCGGCAAGCAGGTGTGGAGCGAGCTCGTCGTGCCGCGAAGCGAGCAGGCTCGCGTGGACTCAGGGCCCCGGACGGAGCGAGGGAGCCTGCTATGAGGACCCGTACATGGCACGTCGTCGCGGCGCTCGTCGCGGGATTCATGACGACGTCCGTGGCCGCCTGCGAAGAAGAAGACGAGACGGGCAAGGACGGCTTCACCGTCGGCCTGCTGCTCCCGAGCCGGACCGTCCCCCGCTGGGAGCGGTCCGACAGGCCGCTGATCGAGAAGCGGCTGAAGCAACTGTGCCCCCACTGCACCTTGGAGTACGCCAACGCCCAGAACGACGCGATGAGGCAGCGGCAACAGATGAGCTCCATGATCACCAAAGGGGTCCGGGTCCTGATCCTCGACGCCACCGACACCAGGGCGCTGCGCTCCTCGATCCAGGAAGCGCACGAGGCGGGTGTCCCGGTCGTCGCCTACGACCGGCTCGCCGAAGGCCCGATCTCGGGCTATGTCAGTTTCGACGGCGCGCAGGTCGGCAGGCTCCAGGGCGAGGCGCTGCTGAAGGCCATGGGCGACAAGGCGAACGGCGGAAACGTCGTCATGATGAACGGTGATCCGACCAGCCCCAACGCGGCGTGGTTCCGCGGCGGCGCACTGTCCGTCGTCTCCGGCAAGGTGAAGATCGGCAGGTCGTACGACACCCAGGGCTGGAGCACGGACAGCGCTCACGCCAACATGTCCGCCGCGATGGCGGCCCTGGGCCCGGACCGGATCGACGGTGTCCTGGCGGCCAACGACGCCATAGCCGCAGGCGTCATCTCCGCTCTCAAGAGCGCCCGGGTCAGGGAGCTTCCTCCCGTCACCGGCCAGGACGCCGACCTCGACGCCGTGCAGCGCATCGTCAGGGGCGAGCAGTACATGACGGTGTACAAGCCCTTCAAGGCGGAGGCCGTCGCGGCCGTCGGCATGGCCGTCGCCCTGGGACGCGGAGAGGACCTTCGCAAGATCGCCACGACGACGACCAACAGCCCCACCACGAGGCACATCCCCTCCGTCCTGCTCACTCCGACGGCGGTGACGGTGGACAGGATCAAGCCGACACTCGTCAAGGACGGCATGTACAGCGTCGACCAGATCTGTACCGCCGAGCTCCGGCCCGCCTGCGAAAAGGCCGGACTCATCCGCTTGGACGACTAGTGACGGGCGCTCAGCGCACGGGAAAGCCGAAGGAGTAGCCCTGCTGCTTCAGCCAGGGCAGGACCTCGCGCAGGGCGGCCACGGTCTGGGAGCGGTCCCCGCCGGCGTCGTGGAAGAGGACGGTCGGGCCGTTGGAGATCTCGCTCTTGACGGTGGCGACGATGGCGCCCGTGCCGGGGTGTTCGAAGTCCTTGGAGTCGACGTTCCAGCCGAGCGGTCGCATGCCGTGGGAGGCGGCGAGGTGGCGGCTGTAGGGGGTGAAGGCGCCGCCCGGGGCACGGTAGTACAGCGGCCGGACACCTCCGGAGGCCTGGGTGATCATGCGTTGGGCGTCCAGGATCTGCTGGGACTGGTAGGCCTCGGACTTGGTGTCCATGGTGGTGTCGTGCGAGACGGTGTGGTCGCACAGCCGGTGCCCGGCGGCGACCACCGCCTTGACCAGGTCCGGATGGGCCTGGGCCTGGGTGCCCACCATGCAGAAGGTGGCCTTGACGCCGTTGTCCCGCAGGACTTGGAGGACCTGCGGCGTCCACGTGGGGTCCGGTCCGTCGTCGATGGTGATGTTGACACCGCGGGCCCCGCGGTCCGAGGCATGGGCGATGTCCACCGACACCGGCTTCCCGCCGGGAGCCTTGGACCCCGCGTTCGACGCGCCGGAGTGTGCCGAGCTGCCGGCGGGTGTGTGCTGCCCCTCGACGGGATTGGCCTGCGCGGTCCACATCGAGGTGGCGGCAGCCGCCGCCGTCACCCCGATCGCCGCCGCGAGAACCCGCCCGTGCCAACCCCGTCCCCCATGCCGCGACATGTCCGCCCCACTCCTCGTCGTCCTTGTGGATCTCGTGCACCGGTGAGGACGGTGATGGGCCGCCGGAGGATGCGTCCGTTACCGATCACGGACAATTTCGCGGGGATTCGGAGACAGAGCGGCGACACCACGCAGGGAGAGTCCTCCGAACGAGCGGCGGTGAGCCCGGCGTTGGTGGCGCTGCCCCCTCCGGTATGCGGCAACGGTGGCGAGCTCACCGGCGTCGTCGGCCCGGAACGTCACCTCGAGCGTCGCGTCAGGGACGAGACGGCCGTGGCTGTCGGTCACTTCGAGGAGCACGTGCGCGAGGTCGTCGCGGCTCGTGGTGAGAACCGCGACGTCCGAAACGAGCCGCAGGCGGCCGGAGCGCCCGCCGTCACGAGCGTCGTTCGGCCGATCTCCTCGCCGTCGCGGCCGGCGACCGTCGTCGACTCGCCGGGGGCGTAAGGCACGGTGAACGTGGCCATGGCACGCTCGGGAGTCGCGGCGCCGCCCGGGACCCCGGCATCGTTGAGCAGCGGCCGCATACTGTCGCCCGGCGCGTGGACATGAACCGTCATCGGGCGGCCGGGCTCGACGTCCCAGGTACAGCTCGTCGGCTCGTCGAAGTGGCCCCACCGGACGGCCACTTGCTCGGTCCCCGGCAGCGTCGGACGCTCCACCAGCATCTCCACCGGGCTGTCGCCCCTCGGGGGTCATCGGAGTCTTGCCGATCCCGGACTCTCCGAGATGGTCCCAGGCGGCCCGGACCCAGTTCCCCACAGCCCACGTGTGGTCGTTCACGAACTTCGTGTCCTGGTGGATCGTCGCGGGAACGGATCGTCCGCGGTGAAGGTCGAGCCGCCGCCCAGGGTGATCGGGCGGGTTCGGTCGAGGGAGCGGAGGCGATCCGCGAGCTGTGCGCCCCGCTGCCCGTCGCCGGCGTCGAGCGGCGGCCTGCCGCCTCCCGGTGTGTTGCCGTCGTGCTGGGTTTCGAGGAACTGGGCTCCCGACTCAGCGTTGAGATCGCCGGTTGAGAGCGTTACGAGGGTGCGTTGTTCCGGCGCTGTGCGGCCTGAGGCGGGCTGGCGGCAGCGGGCGGTCGGCTCTGCGGGGGGTTGTCCTGAGAGGGACGGGGCCCGCCGCGTAGGGCAGAGGCGAGGGCGGACACCAGCGCCATGCCCGCGGCGACGCTGAAGACGATGGCCAGTCCGTGGTGGAACGGGCCGGAGACCAGTTGCGGGAAGAAGGTGTGACCGGTCAGGGTGGCGTGTTGGGCCGCGGTGAGGTGGGTGAGGGATCCGCCGGATCCGAGCAGGTGCTCGATGGGGTTGTTGCCGAGGAACGTGGCGAACAGCGTGCTCACCGGGGGCAGCGACGCGGCATGCTCGGCGGAGCCGACCGGTACGCCGTGCGCCTGGAGTCCGCTGCTGAGCGCCGCGGGCAGGGATGAGGCCAGTCCGGAGACCATCAGGGAGAAGAACACACCGATGGACAGGGCGGTGCCCGAGTTCTGGAACGTGGAGCGCATGCCCGAGGCGACGCCCCGGTACTCGGGCGGCACGCTGCCCATGATCGAGGACGTGTTCGGCGCGGAGAACATGCCCTGGCCCAGCCCGTTGAGCAGGAGCAGCGCCGCGAAGAGCCCGTAGTCGAAGTCGACGGGCAGGGCGAGCAGCCCGAGGAAGGAAACCGCGACGACGACCAGGCCGGCCGTCGAGAACATGCGGGCGCCGAACCGGTCCGACAGGTAACCCGACAGGGGCCCCGCGATCAGGAAGCCGAGCGTCAGCGGCAGCATGAAGATGCCCGCCCACAACGGGGTGTCCTCGTACGCGTAGCCGTGCAGGGGCAGCCAGATGCCCTGCAGCCAGATGATGAGCATGAACTGCAGTCCGCCGCGGGCGATCGCGGTCAGCAGTGCCGCCAGGTTGCCCGCCGCGAACGCCCGTATCTTGAACAGGGCCAGGGTGAACATGGGGTCGGTGACGCGCGACTCGACGTAGCAGAAGAGCAGCAGCAGGACGCCGCCGCCGATCAGGCCGCTGAGCACCCACGGATTTGCCCAGCCGGTGGCGTGGGAGCCGTAGGGCTGGATGCCGTAGGTGATGCCGGCCAGCAGGATTCCGGCGCCCGCGGCGAAGGTGATGTTGCCCAGCCAGTCGATGCGGCCGGGGCGCCCCGCCGCGGTTTCGCGCAGGCTCAGGTACGACCAGACGGTGCCGGTGATGCTGATCGGCACACTCACCCAGAACACCGCGCGCCAGTCGACGGCGGCGAGCAGGCCGCCGGCGAGGAGGCCGAGGAACTGACCGGCGAGCGCGGTGATCTGGTTGATGCCGAGAGCCATGCCGCGCTGCCGGGTGGGGAAGGCGTCGGTGAGGATCGCGGCCGAGTTGGCGGTGAGCATGGAGCCGCCGAATGCCTGAACGATGCGCCAGAGGATCAGCCACATCGCGCCGGCGCCGGCCCGGAAGGGGTCGAGGGACAGTGCGACGGAGGCACAGGCGAAGATGAGGAAACCGAGGTTGTAGATCTTGACCCGGCCGTACATGTCGCCGAGTCGGCCGAGGACGACGACGAGTACGGCCGACACGAGCAGATAGCCCAGGATCATCCAGAGCAGATAGCCGATGTTGCCGGGCGCGAGCGGGTCGAGCCCGATCCCGCGGAAGATCGCGGGCAGCGAGATGATCACGATGGAGGCGTCCATCGTGGCGATCAGTACACCGAGCGTCGTGTTGGACAGAGCGACCCACTTGTAGCCGGGGCCCGCGGGGGTGTCCTTCCGACGCGTCCAGCGCGAGGTGGGCGCGGTCACAGCCGTTCCGCCAGTCGGTCGAGGAGGGGCAGGGCCGACGCGAGTGTCCCGCGCTCCTCCGGGGTGAACTCGTCGAGGACGGCCGAGAGCCGGTGTACGGACTCGGAGCGCCGCTCCGCCAGCATGGCCCGTCCCTCCGCGGTGATCGCCACGATGATCCGTCGCCCGTCCGCCGCGTCGGGGCCACGACCGACGAGCCCGCGCTGTTCGAGAACGGCGAGCGTGCTGGCCATCGCCTGAGGCCGTACGCGTTCCAGGTCGGCGAGGGATCCCGGGGAGCTGGGGCCGTCGGCGGCGAGCCGCGCGAGTACCGAAACGCCGGAGAGGGACACGTCCCCCACGGCGTGGGCCTGGCGCAGTCGCCGGGTCATGCGGCCCACGGCGAGGCGAAGCTCGGAGGCGAGCCGGACGGTGTCGCCCGGGCCGTGGGCGTGATCGATGCCTGCTTCTATGTCCGCCTTCACAAGTACTAACAGTAGGTTTATCAGTCTGGGCTGATCAATCAAATGTTAGTAATGATCGGACAGGTGATCGCCCACCTGTTCGCTGCCGCGGCGCACCCTCTGTCGCGATCGAACGATTGAACGTACGCTGACAAGTCATAGAACTTCGGGCGTGATTGACTGGGGGAGCCGTCATGTCCTGGGACAACAACGGCCCGCGCGCCGGATTCGTCGTACCGCCGATGCCGACCGCACCGCCGCCCGCTCCGGCCGACGGGCTGCGAGCGGCCGCGGTGGCGCTGCTGAACCTGTGCGGACTGGGCCTCGGCTATGCGCTGGTGCGCCGGTGGGGACTCATGGCGCTGTGCTGGGTCGCGACCGCGATTCTGCTCCTGGTGGCCCTCCCCGCGGACCCGGACGGCGTCCCCGGCGGAGCCGTCGTCGCCTATCTGGTCTTCCTCGGTCTCGCCGCCGTCCATGGTGCGGTCGTGGGTCTGCGGACCCGTCTGGTGTGGCCGCCGCGCGCCTGGCTCGCGATCGCGCTCGGGGTCGTACTCCTGGCCGTGCCGACCGGAGGCGTCGCCCTGTACGACGGCGCGCGTGACGACGCCACCGAGGCGATGCTCATGGACCGGCTGGAGCGGGCGGACAAGCTTGTCCAGACTGCCGGCAAGCAGCCGTTCGCAACGGCGGAGGCCGACTACCGCCGGTCACTGGCGGTCTATCGGGGCCTGCGCAGCGACCATCCAGGCTCGCGCGCGGCCGCCCGGGTCCCCGACCGGCTCAAGACGTACTACGCCACAGTCGGCGCGCCCTACGACCAGAAGAACTACTGCGACGCCATAGCGCCCTTGAAGTACCTGCGCACCGTACCGAGGACCATGGGCAAGCGGGAACTCGGAGCACTGTCCACCTGGCCCGACGATCGGCTGGCGACCTCGCTCTACGAGTGCGCGTCGAAGTCGCTGAGCGGTGGCGAGGCGGGCTGGACCACGCATTTCAGCGATCTCCTGACCACGTTCCCGCGGTCCGCGTCGGCCGCGAAGGTGGAGCCGGCGGTCAAAACGGCGGTCGACAAGGCCGTGAAACAGGTGGGTGGCGGCGATCCCTGCACGGCCGTCCAGCACCTCAACAGCCTGGGTACCCAGGTCCGCGCGCTGCCCGGAGAAGAGGCGGGCGTGGCCGCGGACCTCGGCAAGGACGCCGACCGGGCCGACAAGACCGCGGATTCGGGCACGTACGCCTGCGGAGTGGACGAGTACAAGGACGGGCGCTTCGACGAGGCCGTCACCACGATGAACGAGTTCGTCAAGAACAATCCGCACCACACGAACCGGGCCCGCGCCCAGAAGATCGCCATCGCGGCGGAAATCGCCCAGACGGTGCCTGCCGCGGGCAAGAGACTGCCCACGACGGCATCCGGCGGCAGTATCACCGTCACCGTCAAGAACGACAGCCCCGACGACATCACCGTGATGTACACGGGGCCGGTGACGGGAAGCTTCCCTCTCAAGGCTTGCGGGAGCTGCACTTCCTACTCCCTCGCCAGCACGCTGGTGCGGGGCTTCACACCGTGCAACGACAGCGGGAAGAACTACCCGCAACGGACGATCCAACTGCCCGCCGGTACCACGTACTTCGTGCACAAGGCCCGGGGCGGAACCGGGAAGTCCCCGGCCTCGGACACGGCCAAGCTGAGGTCCGGCTACCTCTACACCGAGTGCGCCTACACGACGAGCTTCGGCTACTGACGCCCCGGCGTGTCGATGGTCATGTCGGATCGTTGAAGGGGCGTTGACCAAGAGACTGACCGCAAGGAGAGAGCCATCGTGGCAGACGAGCAGAGCGAGGTGCCGGACAGCACCGCGGTGCGCGTCGCCCTCTGGCGGGCGATGCACGTGCGGGTCGACTCGCCGCCCCACGTGATCGAGGACGAGATCGGACTGCGACTGGCGGCACCTGACGAGGGATGGGAGCGCCGCCTGGACATGGACCCGCGGGGCACCAGCGGGTTCCGGGGGGCCATTGTGGCCCGAGCCCGTTTCATCGAGGACCTGGTGGCCGAGCAGGTCGGCCACGGCGTCGCCCAGTACGTCGTGCTGGGCGCCGGACTCGACACCTTCGCCCAGCGCAGGCCCGAGATCGCCGCCCGACTGAGGGTGTTCGAGATCGACCAGCCGGGCACCCAGGCCTGGAAGCGCCGACGCCTGATCGAGCTCGGCTACGGGATCCCCGACCGGCTGCGACTGGTGCCGGTCGACTTCGAGGCGGGTGCGGACTGGTGGGAGCAGCTGTCCGACGCAGGCTTCGATCCCGGCCGGCCGACGGTCGTCGCCTGCACCGGCGTCACCATGTACCTCACCAAAGACGCCACCGCGGCGACCCTGCGTCGGCTCGCCGGTCTCGCCCGCGGCTCGACGCTCGCCATGACGTTCATGCTGCCGGCCGAACTCGTCGATGACGCCGACCGCCCCGCACTCGAGGCGACCAAACCACAGGCGCAAGCGGCCGGAACGCCGTTCATCAGCTTCTACGCCCCGCAGGAGATGCTGGCGCTGGCCCGTGACGCCGGCTTCAAGGACGTCCACCACGTGTCGGGAACCGCCCTGGCCGAACGCTACTTCGCCGATCGGACCGACGGCCTTCGCCCGTCGAGCGGAGAGGATCTCCTCGTGGCCACCACCTGACACACTGCGGCCGGGCCACCACCGGTTCCGAAAACCCGGGCCGTGCCCGCTTCCCACTCCGGAGCGGGCTGCCCCGTGCGATGGTGGTCGCATGGACGGTGAGGTGAGGTTCGAACCTGATCTGTACCGCGGTACGGCCGGATACTACGACCGGTTCCGGCTTCCCTACCCCGACGTGATGATCGCAGATCTCGTGCGCAGGACAGCCCCCTCGGGGCGCGGGCGCCTGCTCGACCTGGCATGCGGCACCGGCCAACTCGCCTTCCCGCTGCGCGACTCGTTCACGGACGTGTGGTGTGTGGACGCCGAACCCGGCATGACCGAAGTGGTCCGCGTCAAGACGATCGCCGTCGGCGCGGCCCACATTCGTACGGTCACCGTCGGCGCCGAGGAGCTGCCCGCCGGGCCGGACAGCTTCGAGTTGATCGTCATCGGCAATGCCTTCCACCGGCTCCGCCGCGCTCCGACCGCCGGGCGCGCCCACACCTGGCTCAGGCCCGGTGGCTGCCTTGCACTGTGCTGGTCGACCTCCCCCTGGGCGGGCTCCCAGGACTGGCAGCGGGCGCTTGCCGGCGTGCTGCGAAAATGGCAGAACGCCCTCGGCGCGGCCGGACGCGTTCCGCCCGGCTGGGACCAGGCGAGGCAGCGGGACCCTGACCACGACGTGTTGTCCCGTGCCGGGTTCGAGCCCGCCGGACGCCACGAGTTCTCGGTCGAACACCACTGGACGATCCGTGAACTCGCCGGGCACATCCGGTCGACATCGTTCCTGCCGCCGCCGGTGCTCGCGGACCACGCCGCCGCGTTCGACGCCGACCTCACCGCCGAACTCAGCAGGCACACGGCCGACGACCGCCTCACCGAGACAGTCGGCTTCGCCTACGAACTGGCCCGCAAACCGGCACGGGCGTGAAAGCCGACGGGCGATGTCGGTGAGTCGCTTCAGGATCGCATCGGCTCGTCGAGGAGGGTGCGGGCGATTCGGCGCAGCTCGTCGTCGTCCTTCCAAGTGACGCGACGTGGGGAGGTGGCGCAGCACGGCGGCCGTACCAGGCGCTGTCGTTCGAGGCGTAGGTGGTGGTGGGCGCGGCCCATGCGAGAAGGAGGGGGAGCACGGGCCGCGGGTTGCCGGTGATGCGCCAGTAGGCGTCGGCGGCCTGCGAACGGCCGTATTCCCGTGGGTCGTGCAGCACCGCGGCGACCTCCGGGGCGAGTGGCGCACCGAGCGGGCCGAGCCGTCCGACGGCCGGGAGGATGCCGGGCGGGGACTGCGTGTGCAGCAGGTCGCGCAGGGCCTCGACGGCCGGTTCGGCATCCCCGGTGATCAGGGCCCTGGAAACGGCGGCCTCCGCGTGGACGCCGTGCCGCGCCGTGGGGTCCACGGTGGCGAGCAGGTGGGCGGTCTCGGCATCCGTGCCGGACGGGCCGAGTTCCCCCAGCAGACGGGCGGCCGCGACGGTGGGGTGCTCGCGCAGGGCCTGCTTGAGCTGGGGGAGGTGCGCCGGAGGGACGTTCCTCATCGCCGGACCCGACCTCACCGACCTGCCGGAGCGCGGCCCTGTCACGGCCGTCCTGGTCGCCCGGGACCACTCCGGAAACGTACGCGAAGTACTTCCCTACCAGGAGTAGGACCGACGCGACCGCGCTGGAAGGACGCGGACGAGTACTCGCGGGTGCGGCGCGTGGACGTCGTAGAGGGGGCGTGACGGAGCACTCGGGCAGCGTGCCATTACTTCCCCTCACGCCCCTTTTGCCTCCTATGCCCGTTCGCCTAGCGTGGTGGTGCACGACCACCACCGGGTCCGGACAGCCGACGCGGGGGCGGTCGGCGTGAACAGGGGGGTGGGGACGATCGACAGCGGAACGGCACGTCCACGGGGTCGGCGCTCTCGGGCGCGCGGGGTTCTGGGATTCGTCGCGGCCGTCTGCGCGGTGCTCATGCTGAGCACGGCGCCGGCACTGGCGGCGCAACACCAGGACGCCAACGAGTACGCGATATGGAACTTCCACGGCGCCAACGGGTTCTGGAACATCGACCAGCGGGTGCAGATCACACAGAAGGCGAACCACTCGTACTGGGCCATGATGTGGGACTTCACGGCCACACCGGGCAACGGCGGGTACATGGGCCTGCAGACCGACGGGACGCGCTTCAATCACACGACCGGTGAGACGGCGATCTTCTCGCTCTGGAACGCCAACGCCAGTAGGGGGAGCTGCGGGCCGTTCGGCGGCGAGGGAACGGGGATCAGCTGCCGGCTCGCCTATGCCATCGACCGGCAGACCGACTACCGGCTCCGGGTGTGGCGCCTGGACGCGGACGCGGGTGGGCAGTGGTGGGGCGCGTGGATCCGGAACATGAAGACAGGCGTCGACACCGCCATCGGAAGTCTCCGGGTGCCGCGCAACCAGACCCTGCTCGGCGTCCCGTCCAACTTCAGCGAGTACTTCGGCACCGCCGTCCACTGCGACAAGGTGCCCCGGTCGGTCGCCTACTTCACGCAGCCCGCGGCGAACGCGCAGGGCAACGGCACTTACCGATACGGCTCCACGTACGAAAGGTCGACCCGTGGCCGTTGCACGGGCGGAAACGTGCAGTTGGTCGACCTGGGGTGGACGAAGGCCGCCAAGGTGACGCTCGGCGGACGGTGACATCACGCTCGGCCGCCGCCCCCGTGTCTCATCGCTGACCGACCGGAGCCTATTCTCGATTCGAGGGAGGGGATCGATCGCTTGCGGGGGATGTGTTGAGGGATTTGACCCTTGTCGGACCGGAGGTCCGCGATCGGCTCGTCGTTCGGTTCGGGCCCGAGGTGCTTGGCTGGTGTGATGACTTGCCGGTCGTGGTCGGTCGGTTCGTCGCTCGCTGGGATCTGGAGCTTGTGGGGGCGGGTGGGGGAGGCACATCGCGGGTCTTCCGGTGCCTGCGGCGCGAGGAAGGCAGCCCTGCGTGGCTGAAGCTCACGCCGGACCCCGTGATCGCCACCGAGGAAGCGGAAGCTCTGCGGGCCTGGGCGGGGACACCGTCGGTTGTGACCCTGTTGGCGCAGGACATTGGTGAGGGAGCCTTGCTGCTGGAGAGCGTGGAGCCGGGAATGCCGGTGAGGGAGCTCGCATGGCGGCTGCCCGAGGTCGCCAAGCTGCTTCGGGATCTGCGGACCCCTTCACCCGCACCGGCGCAGCGTTCGGTGTTGCGGCCGTTGTCACAACGGATCGGATTCCTCTTCGACTTGACCAGCCGCAGGTTGGCCGGGGCCGGGGGGAACGGACTGTTCGACTCGGCCGTGCTCGGTCGAGCCCGAACGGCGGCTCTGGAACTGGCCACCAGTGGTCCCGTAGGACTTGTGCATGGCGATCTTCATCCGGCCAACGTGCTGTCCGGTCCCGGCGCGGGCATGGTGGCGATCGACCCACGTCCCGCATGGGGCGATCCCGACTTCGACACGGTGGACTGGGTGTTGGAGGGAGTCGTGGAGCGGGCGGAGCTGGAGCGGAGGATCGAAGAGCTGTCGGTACTGGTTCCTGGGCTGTCTCCCGATCGTGTCCTGGGCTGGTGCCGGGCCCTCGCCGTCCTCATCGCGGTCCCCAGGATCTGTGACCGGCGGCACGACCTGGAGACTGAGTTCCTGGTGAGCCTGGCTCGCAGCTGACCGGGTGAGCCGCGGCAGTCGATGGCCCCGAGCCCATTCGGTGGGCACGGGGCCATGCGGCGGGGCGGAGTTACAGCGTGGTCGCGGCGCTGTGCAGGTTCTTGGCGGCCAGAGCCAGTCCCTCGGTCTGGGAGTAGGCGGCGTCCTCGTGTTCGATGTTCACGGCCATGTCCGGGTCGATCTCGGCGAGGGCGCGCAGGAACTCGGTCCAGTAGGCGACGTCGTGTCCGACGCCGACGGCGACGAACTTCCACGCCGGGTTCTTGGGCCAGGCGTTGCACCAGAAACCGTAGCCGGTGGGCACCTTGCCCGGCGCGTGGGCGGGCACGCGGGTGAACGAGGTGTCCAGCATGCCACGGATGTCGGCGCCGGGGCAGAGCGTCGCGTCCTTGGCCGCGGCGTGGAACACCAGCGGGCCCAGCCACTTGATGCAGGCGACGACGTCCATGCCCTGCCACATCAGGTGCGAGGGGTCCATCTCCGCGCCCATGTTCCTCGCGCCGGTCTCGTCGACGAGCCGCTTCAGGGTGACCGGGGAGAACACCAGATTGTGCGGGTGCATCTCGATGGCGACCCGGACGTCGTTCTCCCGGGCCAGCGCGTCGATCTCCTTCCAGAACTCGACGGCCACGCCCCACTGGTAGTCCAGGACGTCCATGTAGACGCCGTCCCAGGGGTTGACGACCCAGGACGGGTACTTGGCGTCGGGGTCGGAGCCCGGTGTGCCGGACATGGTCACCACGTGCTTCACGTCGAGCAGGCCGGCGAGGCGGATGGTGCGGCGCAGGTCGTCGGCGTGCTTCGGACCGACGCCGGGGAGCGGGTTGAGCGGGTTGCCGTTGCAGTTGAGGCCGGTCAGCTCCATCCCGCGGTCGGCGAAGGCCGCCAGGTACTCCTCGCGCGCGGTGGCCGAGGACAGCAGCAGGTCGACCGGGCAGTGCGGGGACGGAATGAAGCCGCCGGTGTTGACCTCCACGGAGGTCAGGCCGTTCTCCTTGAGGATGTCGAGGGCCTCGGTGAGGGACCGGTCGTGCAGACAGGCGGTGTAGGCGCCGAGCTTGAGGGCCATGTACGTGCTCCTTGGATGCGTGTGGGGGGTCAGGCGGCGGGCGGAACCGTGACGGCGGCGCCACCGCCCAGGGAGGATTCGACGACAGCCCGGATGATCTCCATGGTCCGCAGCGCGTCGGCGAACGTGGCGCAGGCCGGCAGCGGCTCGGCGACGCCCGCGACCTGGTCGAGGAAGGCCCGGGCCTGGTAGGTGAAGTTGTCGGCGTTGCTGGCACCCACACCCGGCGCCTCCATCGGGACCCCGCCCGCGAAGTACGGCAGCTGCGGGCCGGCGATGATCTGGCGCGCGCCTCGGGTACGAGCCTCGGGCTGGGCGTCGTCGAAGAGGTACTCGGCGGGCCGGTGCTGGTCGAACGCGGCCCGGCCACCGACGCCCAGGATGTCGAAGGCGAGCCCGTTGGGCAGGCCGAAGCCGGTGCGTGTCACCGAGAAGGTGCCGACGAGACCGGACTCGAAGCGGGCGGTGAAGGACGCGGTGTCCTCGTTCTCGACCTCACCGAACTCGTCGGAGACGGGAGCCGCGTTGTGCCCCACGACCGCGCCCAGCGGCAGCGGCCGCTTGGGGATCTGCGTCGACAGCCAGGCACCGGAGACCGAGGCGATGGGCCCCGCGACGTACTCGGCGGCGTCGATGACGTGCGAGCCGATGTCCCCGAGCGCACCGGAACCGAGGCCGCCCTTGAACCGCCAGCTCAGAGGCCCGTTCGGGTCGGTCGCGTAGTCGCACCAGTAGCGGCCGCTGAAGAGGGTCGGGTCACCCAGCTCGCCACGCCGGACATGCTCGCGGATCGCGGCGATGGCGGGGGAGCGGCGGAAGGTGTACCCGACGGCGGTCACCACATCGGCGGAGCGCTCCAACTCGGCCATGGCGCGGGCATCTTCCAACGACCCCGCAAGCGGCTTCTCGCACAGCACGTGCTTGCCCGCGGCGACCAGTGCCTCGGCGATCGGCCGGTGCAGCGCGTTGCCGACGACGATGCTGACGGCGTCGATCGTCGGGTCCTCGGCGACGGCCTCCCAGCTCGGGAGTGCCTTCTCGAAGCCGTAGCGGCGGGCGGCGTCCTCGCCGAGTTCGACGTTGGCATCGGCGATCGCGGCCAGCCGGACCGGCGGCAGACCGGCACCGAAGACCGTGTTGACGTTGCGGTAGCCGGCGGCGTGGCTGCGGCCTGCCATGCCGGCACCGATCACCGCGACGGAGAGGGGTTTGGCGGACGTGGTCATGGGGGTGCCTCTCTCAAGGAAGGTTCACAAGGAAGGAATGTCAGCCCGCGCCGGGGACGTCCGTGCCGGGGCGGCCGTGGTCCGTCAGGACCAGGTGGTCAGGTATTCGTCGATCTTCTTCCGCATGAAGACGGAGGATTCCTTGGCGCGTTCTTCCCAGGCGAAGACGCAGGCCGTGAGGGTGCCGTCGAAGCCGTTCGCGCGCAGTTCGCGGAAGAGTTCGTCGAAGTCGACCTCGCCCTGTCCGATGTCGAGGTGCTGGTGGATCCGGGCCGACGTGCCGGGCGGGTTGAGGATGTAGCGGTTGCCGGAGGACGCGGTGTGGTCCAGGGCGTCGGCGAGGTGGACGTGGGTGAGCAGGTCGCCGGCGTACTTGATGATGCCGGGGGCGTCGTTGCCGATGTGGAAGGTGTGCGGGGCGCAGTACAGGAAGCTGACGTTCGGGTGGTTGATGCCGCGGATCAGGTTGATCGCGTCGCGGCCGTTCTCGATGAAGTCGTCGGGGTGCGGCTCCAGGGTGAGGCGGATGCCCTCCTGCTCCAGGAGCGGCAGCAGGTCGTCCATCGACTTCCAGAACTGGGCCTCGCTGCGGTCCGGATCCTCGGGCCGGCCGTTGAGCTCGGAGATCATGCTGTCCACGCCGAGGTCGGCGGTGATCCGGATGGCGCGCTTCCAGTAGCGGACGGCGGCCTGCCGGGCATCCTCGTCCGGTCCCGACCAGCGGAACAGGGGCAGGACGGAGGAGATGCCGACGCCCGCCGAGTCCAGCGCCTTGCGGAACTTCCGTACGGTCGCGTCGTCGACGCGCGGGTGCCGGAAGAAGGGGATGAAGTCCTCCCGGGGGGAGAGTTCGATCCATTCGTAGCCCAACTCGGCGACCACGGCGGGCAGTTCGAGGAGCGGAATGTTGCGGATCATGTAGGGGTCGAGGGCGATCTTCACGGGAGTGTGCCTTCCGGTCACAGGGAGACGGTGGAGCGTTGGGGCGGGACGTCGTCGGTCCAGCGGCAGGGGCCCGGAGGTGGGTGGAGGTTGGCGGACTGCCTTGTGCACCGGGATGCCGCCGCGTCATGTCCGCCCTGCGCGTGGGGCCTTTACGTGCCCGAACGGGATCTCGTTGTTGGCGGTGCGGGCGAGGACGCCCGGGGCGACCCGCTCAGGGAGAACACGAGTACGGCGGCGGCGCCGAGGAGTACGCCGACCTCGGGGCGGGCGAGCAGTCGTAGCGCCGGCGGGCGCTGGGCGGTCCGGCCGCCGGTCTCCTTGGGGCCGGGGGCCGGCGGTGTGGTCACCGCCGGCTCGGCCTGCTGGGTCATGGTCTTCACCGGGTGCCCTTCGCGGCGAAGGTGGCGACGGTGTCGACGTTGGACTTGTCGACGAAGGCCGGGCCGGTCAGGATCGGCTGCTCGCCGCCGCCGCTGTAGTTGCCGTTCGTCTTGTAGAGCCACAGCGAGTCGACGGCCAGGTAGCCCTGGAGGTAGGGCTGCTGGTCGACCGCGAACTGGATGCTGCCCTTCTCGATGGCGGAGATGAGGTCCTTGTTGAGGTCGAAGGTCGCGACCTTCGCCTTGCTGCCGGCCTCGGAGGTAGCCTGCGCGGCCGTCAGCGCGAACGGGGCACCGAGCGTGACGACCTCGTCGATGGTCTTGTCCTGCGTGAGCTTGGCGGTGATCGTCGACTTCACGGACGGCATGTCGGTGCCGTTGACATACAGGGTCTCCGTCTTGCCGCTGAAGGTCTTCTTCACACCGGCGCAGCGCTGTTCCAGGTTGACGTCACCCTGGGCCTGCACGACGCACAGGGCGTGCTTGGCGCCGGTGCCGTTGAGCTTGGTGCCGAGCGCCTGGCCGGAGACGGACTCGTCCTGACCGAAGAACGACAGCAGGCCCTGCTTCTTCCATTCGGACAGACCGGCGTTGAAGCCGACGACCGGGATGCCGGCCGCCTCGGCCTTGGCGACCACGGCCTTCATGGCGTCGGGCTTGGCGAGGGTGACCGCGATGCCGTCGACCTTCTGGTCGATCGCGTTCTGCACGAGGTTGGCCTGGTCGGCGGCGGTCTCGTCGTTGGAGTAGATGAGCTTGACGTTGTCCTTGGCGGCCGCGGCCTCGGCGCCCTTGCGGATGGTGTCCCAGAAGGTGTCGCCGGAGGGTGCGTGGGTGACCATGGCGATCGTCATACGGGGGGTGTAGGCCTTGCCGGCCGACACCGCCGCCCCGCTCTCCTCGGACTTCTTCCCGCCGGAGCTGCTGGAACAGCCGGCGAGGGTGAGAGCGGCGGCCGCGGCCACCGCCACGACGGGGGCGATTCTGCGGGGACGGGGAAGGGATGTCTGGCTCATGGTTCGTGCACCTCGCTGTGCAAGTGAGAGGGGGTGATGGGCAGTGGGCTGTGGATCCGCGGCTGCTGGATGGGGCCGGGGAGCTCGCGGTGGCCTCGGTCGGGGCTCGGTGCGGAAGAGAGACCTGGCTGAATCGGGTGCAGCGGGTCTCGGCAGCGGGTGGGGTGCCCGGAAGCTGTTGGCAGCCGGACGCAGGCCCTCGACCCGGTGGAGTCGGTGGCCCTTGGGTGCGATGACCGTCTCGGGGTCGAGACGGTGCGGTGGCTCGGGGGAACTCGGTCTGCAGGACGGCGACGTGGCCGGTCTCGGAATGCCGGGAACCGTAGCGGTCCGAGCTGACTTCGTCGGTACATCAGGACAATTTAAAGCGCTTTAAGTTCTGGTACTATCGACTCGTTTCGTGGACGTGTCAAGGCTGTTGCCCGAGGAGATCTGCCGGGAGGCGCAAGTGGACGATGTCGCTTCCGCGAGTCGCAGGGACGGCGCGGGCAAACGCCCCCGGCTGGAGGACGTGGCCGCCCGCGTGGGCGTGTCCACCGCGTCCGTCTCCCTGGTGCTGCGTGGTGTACCCGGCCCCAGTGAGCGCACCCGGCAGCGCGTCCTGAAAGCCGCCGCCGAACTCGGTTACCAGGTGGATCGCACCGCCAGTCTGCTGGCCAGCAGACGCACCCGGCTGCTCGGCGTCATGGTCGACATCCACAGCCCCTTCCACGCGGAACTGGTCGAGCACCTCCACACGGCCGCCGAGGAGGTCGGCTACGACCTCGTCCTCAGCACCCAGACCCGCACCCGCGACGAACACACCGCCGTCGAGACGCTGCTGGCCTTCCGCAGCGAGGCTCTGATCCTGCTCGGCCCGGCCGCCTCCGGCGACGCACTCGCCGCGCTGGACCGTAAGGCTCCCGTCATCGCCGTCGGTCGCCGGATCTCGGACGCCGAACTCGATGTCGTCCGCTCGGCCGACGACGACGGGGTCGGCCAGGTGGTCGATCACCTGGTGGAACTCGGCCACCGTGCGATCACGTACGTCGACGGCGGCAAGGGTGTCATCGCCACCGACCGTCGCCGCGGCTACCGTGGCGCCATGCGCCGTCATGGCCTGGACGCGCACATCGGGGTCCTGCGCGGCGACAACACCGAGGCGGCCGGCGAACGTGCGGCCCGCCAACTGCTCGACGGCGCCGCACTCCCCACCGCCATCGTCGCGTTCAACGACCAGTCCGCCATCGGCGTCCTGGCGGCTCTGTCCCGTGCGGGTGTCGCCGTCCCGGGCGAGGTGTCCGTGGTCGGCTACGACGACGACGCCCTCTCGCGCCTGAGCTGTTTCAATCTGACCACGGTCAGCCAGAACGCCCGTGAACAGGCTCGGCATGCGGTGGTCGCCGCCGTCGAGCGCCTGGACGAGGGCCGCACCGAGTCCCGCGAGGTCGTACTGGCCCCACGCCTCGTTCTACGTGGCACCACCACGGAGCGCGTCTGACAGGGGTTTTGGGGTCGCGGCGGCCATGGCCGGGGGCGCGGCGCGCGAGGGGGAGGCGTGGCTTACGTGGAGTGGCCCCGCGACGCGGATCTGCTCGCGTAGTCGGCGGACCTGCGGCGCACGCCGGCGTCAGGCGGCCGGTCGCACGAGGCCCGACTCATAGGCGAAGGCCACCGCCTGCACACGGGCGCGGGCACCGATCTTGGCGAGGATGTGGCTGACGTGTGACTTGACGGTGGTCGGCGCGATGGACAGCCGCGCGGCGATCTCGGCGTTGGACCAGCCGGAGGCGACGGCGGTGAGGACGTCGCGTTCCCGCTCGGTGAGCATGTCGAGCCCTGTTTCCTGCTCGGTGGTGCGGGCCGGGCGCTCCTGGCGGACGGCGTCGATGAGCGCGCGGGTGACGCTGGGAGTGGTGACGGCGTCTCCGGCGGCCACGATACGGACGGCCGCGGTCAGTTCGTCGGGGGTGGCGTCCTGGGGGAGGAATCCACCGGCTCCGGCGCGCAGTGCCACGTAGGCGTACCCCTCGTGGCTGCTGGGGGTCAGGACCAGTACGCGCGGGGGGTGCCCGCCGGCTCGGACGGGCTCGGGCGCCGGAAGCGTGGTGAGGGGCCGGGTGATGCGGCGGATGGCCTCGACGCCGTTCGGATCGGCTACGTGGTTGCCCATCACGACGACGTCGGGCCCCAGCGCGGCGCTCATGCGGACCGCCTCGGCGCCAGTCGTCGCCTCGCCGACGACGGTCAGGTCGGGCTCGGCCGCCAGGAGCATGTGTAGACCGAGACGGTGCAGGGACTGGCTGTGGACGACGAGTACGGAGGTCATGACGGGTGCCCTTCGTGAGGGTGGGGGCGACTGCCGGCGTGGGCAGGTGTCCGCCACCGCACTCCCTGTGAACGAAACGGTTTCGTTCACCTCGGTGCCATCAGCGTAGCTCCGGCGCTATCGAAACGACATCGTTTTCTTTGTGGTCTCGGTCACTTCTCGATGACCCAGTGCGCCTTGCATGGTCATGCGCTATATTGCATAATCTTGCCATGTCCAAGGTCCTCACTTCCCTCCCCACCGGCGAGCGCGTCGGCATTGCCTTCTCCGGCGGGCTCGACACTTCGGTCGCCGTCGCCTGGATGCGTGACAAGGGCGCCGTCCCGTGCACGTACACCGCCGACATCGGTCAGTACGACGAGCCCGACATCGCGTCCGTACCCGGCCGTGCCACCGCGTACGGCGCCGAGATCACCAGGCTCGTCGACTGCCGTGCCGCGCTGGTCGAGGAAGGGCTGGCCGCGCTCGCCTGCGGCGCGTTCCACATCAGGTCGGGCGGGCGTCCGTACTTCAACACCACGCCGCTGGGGCGTGCCGTGACAGGCACGCTGCTGGTGCGGGCCATGCTGGAGGACGGGGTGCAGATCTGGGGCGACGGCTCCACGTTCAAGGGCAACGACATCGAGCGGTTCTACCGGTACGGGCTGCTCGCCAACCCGCACCTGCGGATCTACAAGCCCTGGCTGGACGCGGACTTCGTCACGGAGCTCGGCGGCCGCAAGGAGATGTCGGAGTGGCTGCTCGCGCACGGGCTGCCGTACCGGGACTCGACGGAGAAGGCGTACTCCACGGACGCCAACATCTGGGGCGCCACGCACGAGGCCAAGACCCTGGAGCACCTCGACACCGGTATCGAGACGGTCGACCCGATCATGGGCGTGCGGTTCTGGGACCCGTCGGTGGAGATCGCCACGGAGGACGTGACGGTCGGCTTCGACCAGGGCCGTCCGGTCACCATCAACGGCAAGGAGTTCGGTTCCCCGGTCGACCTCGTCATGGAGGCCAACGCGATCGGCGGCCGGCACGGCCTCGGCATGTCCGACCAGATCGAGAACCGGATCATCGAGGCCAAGAGCCGCGGCATCTACGAGGCGCCCGGCATGGCGCTGCTGCACATCGCCTACGAGCGTCTGGTCAACGCGATCCACAACGAGGACACCGTGGCCGCGTACCACAACGAGGGTCGGCGCCTGGGCCGGCTGCTCTACGAGGGCCGCTGGCTGGACCCGCAGGCGCTGATGGTGCGCGAGTCGCTGCAGCGCTGGGTCGGCGCGGCGATCACCGGCGAGGTGACCATGCGGCTGCGGCGCGGCGAGGACTACTCGGTCCTCGACACCCGGGGCCCGGCACTCAGCTACCACCCGGACAAGCTCTCCATGGAGCGGACCGAGGACTCGGCGTTCGGTCCGGTGGACCGCATCGGCCAGCTCACGATGCGGAACCTGGACATCGCCGACTCCCGTGCCCGTCTCGAGCAGTACGCGGGCCTGGGCCTGGTCGGCGGCGACCACCCGACGCCGATCGGCGCCGCGCAGGCGGCCTCGACCGGTCTGATCGGCGCCATGGACGAGGGCGGCGCCGAGGTGATCGCCTCGCGGGGCGAGGCCACGGACGAGGAGACGATGCTGGACCGCGCCGCGATGGAGTCCGGCACGGACTGACGCCGGTCACCGGTCATAGGCACCTGGGCGGGGGGTGCGCGCGGGCGGGAAGGTGAACTCCGGCCCCCACCCGGAGGACGACGCTCGGCGGGCTGTGAGGCAGGACCGACA